>DAOWMC010000120.1 GCA_030643285.1 Methanobacteriota archaeon
ACGATGAGTATGATACTGGTGGCAAATTTTACAATACCGGTGGAATTTATGCCATCAGATGCTGAACTGTTTATATCTTCGTTTTCTCCATCGTCTCTGATTACAGTGGGAGTTTCCTTTGCCACTAAAGGATCTGAAGTTGTTTCAGGGTCCAATGTACCAGAATCATCTATCGCATCTTGAATCGTTGTGGAACTCTCGCCTGTATCTATGTTTTGTACAGGATCAGTTACCTCCAAAACGGGTCCTATTGAAACGATAACCTGAGGTATATCTGATGTGGGGATGCCTGTGATATCCCCAATTCTTCCCATTTCCTCTCCACTCAATTCAGTATTGAAATACGTGCCAAGATCAAGTGCCGATGACTGGATCAGCATATTTCCGGCGGTAAAACCTGTTTCAAGGCGTGCATACTGAGCAGAAGTATCCCCTGAATCAAGACATATTATTACATAACATGGAGCCTCGGGTAAACCACTAACGGCTGATTTTAGATTATTTCTGACATCAGCATCCTTTATCTTTTCAATTCTGTGATCTCTTGTGGTGAGGTCTGTACCAGGGGGACGCCTGTTGTGATAGCGAAAAACACTGTTCTGGTTCACAATATATATTTTTCCCGTTAGATAGTATTTGGCATAGGCGGATGGAACCGTTAAACCTGCATGATCATTATATGTGACATGAGGCGTGCAGCCATACCCTGCCCACAGGATCTGAGAAATCTGCTGTGATGATAGATCCGTCTGTGAAAAGCTGTCGGTATATTTAAGATTATCGAGCACCTCTTTAAGGTTATTATTTCCTCTAACCGATGGATCGGGCAGCGAACCATCCGATGAAGTCGCCACCAGTTTTGAGGTCAGTCCAAAAACATCACCCATTCCAAAGTATAACTTCGTCCCTTTCGGGCAGCTTACCAGTTGCGATTTTTTGCCGTCCCACAGAGAAACACCTGAAAGTATTGCAGGCATATATGAAACCCCTGCATCAAAATCAAGCTCTCTTTCATAATTGATCACAAATGCACCCTGATCTCTTTTTGTGGATGAATATGGGCTAAGTGTGTGATTTTTTGGATTGTAAAGGTATGTCCCATCCGGCGTTGAAACGTATATGTTCCTGTAACTTCCTGTAATCGGAGCTTTTCCGGTAGCCCAGAGGACATTACTCAACTGTTGATCGGTGGCGGTATCTCCACTCATGGAATGAACCGACTCCCTGCTATTCAGACAGAGTTCAACCGAGTTTTTAGTAACAATGGGGTCTGAAAGATAAGGATCAAAAAGCGAGTTTGAAACAGGAACACAGATGAGTGATACCAATAAAAATCCTGCAAAAACAACCGTGATAACCCTATCTGATGTCATAAGCTTTTATTCGCCTCTGAAATTTATCCAATGGGACCATTGCCGTTTTTTAATTATTCACCTATAATATATAAGGATGGTTATTTTCGCCCGTTTTTCCACTTATCCAGCGTTACAAGTATAGGTGGCAAAACGATAAGGGAACTCAAAATGGCAAATGCAACATTTATCACAGTTACAACCCCAAAATCGCTATTCATTGGAAATGGTGAGGCTATAAGTGCCGAAAAGCCAAAGACGGTTGTTAACCCCGAAGCCACTATAGCTTTACCTATCCTTGAAGAGGCCAGCTCTAACGCACAGGTGGGTTCCAATCCTTTATCACGTTCCTCAAAGTACCTTCCCATAAGTAAAATTGTGTATTCACATCCGATTCCTATGATCAATGCCCCCATGGTCGCTGTCAATGGATTGTACTTCATACCAAGCATATACATAACGCCACCACTCCAGCCAACGACCATTAAGATAGGGGTTATCGGAATGAAGGCTTTCATCCAGTCCCTGTAAATTGCAAAAAGTGCTAAAAAAATACATAAAAGGCCAACCATTGTAAGTTGAAATCTTCCCGATGTCAAAGCCCCAAAGATGGAGGACATAAGTACAGCCTGTCCTGTAACCGTTGCTTTAACACCTATTGGCGGGTTAAACCAAATGGTGTCATCCGTAACATCATTTACCAGTACCCCCGTTTGCTCCGTTCCAAGTTCGGTAATACCACTTATCCCAAGGTTTATAACCGCTGTTGTATGGCCAAAAAGATATCCGTTTTTTACCTGATCGGGAATCTCATCGATCGTTTGGGCGATAACTGTGGGATCATTCGGAATTTTCCCACCGTTTCTACTCTTTATCTCAGTGGCTATGGAAGAGGCTTTAAAAACATCTTTTCTGCTATTAACCTCATGAATTCCAAAATCATCCATCCATCTAAGTATCTCCGGACTTGTGACATCATCAGCCTTTACGATTATATTGAGCTGATCACCCCCGCCGTATAAAGCCTCAAAATGGCTTAAATCCAAAAGTGCAGGCATATCCGGTGGGATAAATTTTTTAATATCAGTTTGCACGCCGACATTCTGGTCAAGGTACATGCCAGAGCAAAGCATCAATGTGGCAACCAGAATAACGATTACAGGATTTTTTGCCATGTATACTGCTAATTTGCCCACAGCACGCCCAATTACATCATTATCTATATCCGCCTCAACCTTCCTGTGGTTTTTACCTTTTTTTTCTGCCCGCCGATCAAGAAGATATAGCATTGCGACTCCGAGGGTCATGGCCACAAAATAGCAGATCATAAGACCCAAAAATGCCATTATCCCAAAGTCTCTTATCATGGGGACAGGTGATATAAATAGTGCAATAAAACCAAGGCTCGTTGCTATGAATGCAATACCGACAGCAGGACCCATATGCTTAACGGTTTGAATGATGGCATCTTTTGCATCACCAACCCTTACAAGTTCCTCTTCCATACGATTGTGAAACTGGATCGCATAATCAATTCCAAGGCCAATAAGTATGGGAAAAACAGCAATAGAAGACATTGTCATTGGGATCTTTGTCAAACCCATTACACCAAAAGTTAGTATAATTCCAATTCCCACCATAAAGAAAGGCAACAGCCTCCAGCGAACATTAAAAACAAGGTAGAGTGCGATAATCATAAGCATAAAAGCAATTATGAGCATCGTTCCAAGACCATGACTCATCTCTTCATTCATTGAAATTTGAAAGGCAGGATCTCCGGTCACAATCACATTTGTTCCAGGCGGAAATTCAGCCCATAAAACCGCATCTTTTGTTATGCCAAGTGCCTGCTCTGCCTCATCACTTGATAGATCACTTGGCAGTTGAACGATAATTACCGCATTATACTCGTTTGGTAACATTCTTTTTACAAGATCTTCAGGCATGAATTCTAAAATAGCTTTAACTTCACCTTTATTGTTTGGGAGAACAGCCTCGCCTGTTTTAATCTTATTCACTTCTTTCAAAAGAGATACAACACTTACCGAGCCTGAAATACAATCCCTACCTTTTAACTGTCCTTCAAACCTTTCTATAGTCCTGAGCACTTTTATGTCAGTTACGTCATCTGAGGTCACAAGGACCATAATCGGGTCTCCCTCCCTAAAATTCTCATTATAGGTCTCAAAGTCCTGATATATCTGGCTATCTTTTTCAACAAATGTGTCAAGTCCCGTTGACATCTCAATTTGCTGGGCTAAAAAAAAAGAGGCAATTACCATAAGCACCGTGAAGAGTATAACTGACCGGCTTCTTTTTTCTATAAATATCCCGAATTTTTCAAATATATAAGTGGCCTTGGGTAGCATAAACTCAACTTGTACCTACTTTTCCTTTTTTATGTAGTAAATGCCAAAAACGATTAGTACAATGAAAAACACACCAGCTAAAGAGATCCCGACTATGTTTGTGGATTTTGGCTTAACCTCAAAAGCCGCCTTCATTACATCACCGATCTTTGTGTTGCCCTCCTCACTTGTGTATTTTATCTCTGAATTCAGTGCATATTCCTTGGATAATGCATCGCCATCTGCTTTTATCTGGAATTTACCGACTTTTGTTTCACCGGGTTTTATCATACCCAAAAATGCAGTGTCGTCAGTTGAACTGAATGGGGTTACCGCACTGATCCTTGCAACAGCATCTTTTACGACCTCGTTTCCTATATTTTTGAATGTTATCTCGATCAATCCTTTCGAACCGACCTCTAAATCCGTTTCGACCTTTACGATCTCAAAATCCATTTTTTTCTCGGTGGATACGCCAAAGGTTGCGGTTGTATATTCTTTCTTGTTGTGATTGGTATCTTCATAACTTATCTTAACATCCAGTGGGTACTGCTTTTCAGAAGCATCCTCAGAGATCTGGACCTTAAACAATGCTGTTTTACTCTCTCCGGGTTTTAAGTCTCCAATGAATGCGGTATTATCCAGAATGGAAAACGGTGACTTTAGATTAAGTGATGCAACCGCAGAATACACATCCTCTTCACCATCATTTTTTATTGTCACTTCGATGGTTCCTTCTCCCCCCGCATCCGTTCCAAAAACCTTTACATCCGTAACCAGAAATTCGGATTTTTTCGTGATTAAGATTCCGAAAATTCCTGTTGTAGACTGTTTTGGCTGGCCATTTGAATCATAATAATCTGCAACAATTTTTACA
>DAOWMC010000043.1 GCA_030643285.1 Methanobacteriota archaeon
AAATCTTATATAAACAGAGGGATTGCATATTTTAAAAGAGGAGAGCTTGATAAAGCCATTCTGGATTGTTCTAAGGTAATATCACTTGATCCTAAAAATGCTGAAGCATATGGCTATCGTGGGATGGCGTGCTTTAAAAAGGATGATCTGGATGGGGCAATAAAGAACTGTACCGAGGCAATATCACTTGATCCTAAAAATGCTGAAGCGTATGGCTATCTTGGAATGGCGTGCTTTAAAAAGGATGATCTGGATGGGACGATAAAGAACTGTACAGAGGCAATATCACTTGATCCTAAAAATGCTGAAGCGTATGGCTATCTTGGAATGGCGTGCTTTAAAAAGGATGATCTGGATGGGGCAATAAAGAACTGTACCGAGGCCATATCACTTGACCCTAACAACCCTGAAGCTTACACATACCTTGGAATGGCGTGCTTTAAAAAAGATGATTTTGATGGAGCTATAAAAAATTGTACCGAGGCTATATACATTGATCCTAACAGCGCAGAGGCATACGGTTATCTTGGAATGGCGTGCTTTAAAAAGGATGATCTGGATGGGGCAATAAAGAACTGTACCGAGGCCATATATATTGATCAAAACAATCCTGAAATTTACACATACCTTGGAATGGCGTGCTTTAAAAAGGATGATCTGGATGGGGCAATAAAGAACTGTACCGAAGCTATAACACTCGATCCTAAAAATTCAGAAGCATACACATACCTTGGGTTGGCTTATTCGGAAAAGAGAGATTCGATAAAAGCAATAGAATCTTATAACAAATTATTAGAGCTCGATTCGCATAATATTGATGCCCACAACTATATTGGGGTGGAATGCCTTGCAAAGGGAGATTTCGATGAGGCAATAGAAACTTATACAAAGGTAATATCACTTTACCCAAATAGCGCCAGTGCCTATAATAATCGGGGGATTGCATACCTTAGAGATTTTAAGCCGGATGAGGCTATAGGGGATTACACAGATGCAATATCACTTGACCCCAATAATGCTGATGCTTACAACAATCGGGGAGTTGCATACTATTACAAAGGGGACTTTGATCAGGCAATTTTAGATTATGACGAATCGATGAAAATACTTAAAACGTTAAGTGGTGGACGTTATACGGAAGATCTAAAAGCCGAAATTAAGAAATTGAAAAAGAGAAGTGAAAAAACAGAAAAAACAGAAAAGACCAAAAAATGGTACGCCTTAAGATAACGCCTCAATTTTCATATCTCTTTCATATCTTTATATTTGACCAGGGCGGATATCGGATAAGTTTCTATATTGACCCCATCCTCTTCAGCCGCTACCAATCCATTTACACCAACAAATATGGGGATACCGATTCTTTCTGGTTCGGTTTTAATTCCTAAAGCCGAATCTTCCATAATGTTGATGACACCACATATCCTGGACTTTTTTGCATCATTTATAACTTTTTTGACATTTTCTTTGGCGGCAAGCGGAGTTTCCCTATAATTTGCAAGAACACACCCATCACCAGTTCTTACAGCCTGGCCTACCAGCGTCATTTTTTTTGATACAAATATCTTTATTGGATCTACAGATGTTCCACTGTACCCGATCAGATCGGTAAACTGCGTGGCATTTCCTTCTTTTATCTCAACAATTCCACTATACTTTGGTTCTACAGGAATACCACTTTTGAGTAACATTCCATCAATTGTAATACTACAGACGGTTGCAATGCCTATCAGATCCTTAGAAATTCTCAGGTCACCTATGTGCTCGCCTTCTTCTATAATCTTAATCAAGGGGCTTAATGCATACTCTTTTTTATTAACTTCACCGATTATGTCCATCGTTTTTTCGAAATCGCCCTTGTCGACTGTTGAGACGTTTACAATTACGTCACCGTCTTTTGTGTACGGATCGAATGTGGTCAGGTACATCAACCCTTCGATCCTGCCCAATACGAAACCAAGTCTATCCTCTACCAATGCGTCTTCTAATTCACTTAAACCCCATTTTGTGATTTTTCTACCCGAATACCCTTGCTTTTCAGTAAAACCAAATTCATCCAGCATTCTTAAATGATATCTTACAGCCCTCTCCTGTATGTCGTAGCCTCTATTTCTGAGCTCATCTGCGATGGTTCTTGCACCCATAGCCTCATCACTTTCACTCAGTATTCTTAGAATTTCCACAACCTTTCGTTGAACATTGCCATTCATTCTGACCGATTTTATGATGTGAAATATGATAAGGTTTTGCCATTTTCAGTAAGTTTTAAGTTAAGAAATAATAATTATAATTGAGGTATAAATATGAAAAAAGTTTTATTAGTTTATGATAGCTATAGTGGCAACACGGAAAAAGTGGCACGAGCAGTCCGAGAAGGTTTGGCATCCGGAAGTGTTGAGGTCGATACAACACTGAAAAATATAGATGATACAACAAAAGAAGACCTCCTGGAAGCAAATGTAATCCTTTTTGGCGCACCGACGCGTATGGCAAATCTACCTCCCAAAATGAAGGAATTTTTGAATGGGATTGGTGCATCTGCGATGAAAGGCAAGATAGGGACATCATTTGGATCCTGTGGGGGAACCTGTGAATCTATTCCAATGATAACTGAAAAGTTAAAATCACTTGAAATGAATGTGATAGAGCCAGGACTGAAGATTCAGGGTAGACCGGGGTCAGTTGATTTGAAGCGATGCAGGGACTTTGGAAAAACTATTGTGGACAAGCTATAGCCCGACAAGGTGCCTCATATACAGTGTAACATAACCTATATATGGGACCCTGTACTTGGCTATACCAACGATCCATTCAGGTTTTACGGGATTAAGCACCCCGGCCTGATCATAGTGCATGTTGTTATCACCTTTTGTGATATAACCTCGATGGGGAGCATGTCTACCGTTTGGCATGACTTCGCCCTCATCTATTAGAAACATTGCTCTGTGGATTATCGGTGTGGCCTCCGTATTACCATTTGGTATATACACAATCACATCGCCATAATCTTCAAAGGTTGTGTAATCAATTCCTGCCCCTTTCTGATACGTTGTTACGTTCATCCTGTTTGTACCTAAAAGAAAAACCACGTCCCCTTCCCTTATATGTGTCTCCATACTCCCGGATTCAACTGCTACAACAACCGGCCAGGTTCCCGAAACCAGATATATGGTAAACAGGATGACCCCAACAATTAAAACGGAAGAAGAAATATCCTTTAAAAACATTACAATGGAATCATTATTTGTATCTGCTTTTTCCCTCATAACGTATAGTTTATGTGCTTTAAGGTATGATATGTTTTTTGTTTGTTATGGGGTTTGGTGTTAGTGGCATAGTTCAAAGATTTGCAGAGTACGGGTACCAGATAAATCCCGATGCTGCTTCATTGATAACACGATATGGCGCAACGGATGAGGTAATTCAAAATATAATCGAATCATTGGATGAGTCTGTGCTGGTGGTAGGCCCGGATCACTTAAACGCCATAAAAGAAGAGGAAAAACAAAAGGCACCCGATGTCAAAATTTTAAAAGATATAACAGATATATCCACATGCGTGGGTAACTACGAGGAATTTGTCTGCTATTTCAGGGACAGGTACAGCAGGCTTTCTGAAATGATAAGATGGCGGATAAATGCAGGCCCTATTGAGGCTTTGGGCAAAAAAAGGGATGGAAAAGAGGTCAACATCGTTGGGATGGTGTCAGATGTAAGCACAACGTCTAAGGGTAACAAGCTACTGTCAGTAGAAGACACAACAGGGGAATGTCAGATTCTTCTTCTCAAAGACAGAGATGTTATAGATTGTAACATACTTCTGGATGAAGTGATAGGCATCTCGGGTCAACTTACAAACGATGGGCTTTTTATTGCAAACATGATAACATATCCGGATATTCCATACTCAAACAAACCGAACACCTCACAACTTCCGGCATCTGTCATACTTACTTCGGATATTCACATAGGTAGTAAAACGTTTTTAGAAGATTCGTTTGGACAGTTCATAAAATGGATAAATCAGGATCTTCCCGGTGAAAAACAGAGAAAAGTCGCCAGTAACGTTTCATATATGGTTATAGCAGGTGACATAATTGATGGAATTGGAATATATCCGAATCAGGAAAAGGAATTGGATATACTCGATGTTTACGAGCAGTATGAAAGAGCAGCAGAATATTTGGCAGAGATTCCAGATCACATTCAGATAATAATTTCTCCCGGAAACCATGACGTGGTCAGACAGGCAGAACCACAACCGGCCATTTCAAAGGAAATAAGAAAGTATTTTGGTAAAAATGTGACTTTTGTTGGCAATCCGTCATTAATCGAGCTTTCGGGTGTCAAGATTTTGATCTATCATGGCAGGTCACTTGAGGATTTTTTTACTGCTATCCCGGGTGTATCATACAAAAAACCGGATCTGGCGATGGCAGAGATGATAAAACGCAGGCACCTTTCTCCTGTATATGGTAGCCACGTCTCGATAGCACCTGAAAGAAATGATCATTTTTTAATTGATACAATACCGGACATACTTCACTGTGGGCATATTCATACGGTGGGTATATCAAAATACAGAGGTGTAACACTTGTTAACTCGGGGACATGGCAGGACCAGACCGAATACCAGAAAAAATTGAATATACAGCCTATGCCGTGCTATGCCCCTGTTGTTGATTTACAGACCTTAGGTGTGAGTGTGCTTCATTTTAATTGAATATTTGTATTTTCTTGCCGGGAGGTAAATGGATATTGTGACGTTATTTAGGATGCCATACTCGTGATAATCAAATCTTTTTTAAAAGCTCATCCAGAATTTTAAAGTCTTTGATCAAAATCCCTTTCAGGTTTGGGTTATAAACAGCAGCTGCCGGATGATATAATGGAATTACTCTGACCTGAACTATAAGTGTGCTTACTGCAAAAACCTTTCCATGGATCTTACTTATGCTCCCGGCGGTTATTCCAAAACTTTCCATAATGTATTTTGATGCAAAGTTTCCAAGTGTTGAGATAATTTTGGGATGTATGATCTCGATTTGTCGGTCAAGATAAGGTGTGCAGGCTTTTATCTCCTCGTTTTTCGGATCTCTATTACCCGGTGGCCTGCATTTTAAAATATTTGCAATGTAGACATCATTTCTTTTCAGGTCAATTGATTGTAATAGCTCATCCAGAATCTTTCCGGCAGCCCCAACAAAAGGCAATCCTTTCAAATCCTCGTTTCTTCCTGGGGCCTCTCCTATAAACATGATGTCAGAAGTGATACTTCCCGCCCCGAAAACCGGATTTGTTCTTTCTTTGAAAAGGGTGCACCTTTCACAGTTTATAACTTCTTTTGATACCTCTTCCAATTCTTCTTCTTGCATGGTCATCAAATCCTATTCGCATGTGGTTAAATATAAGTTTCCCAAATGACCTTTTATTAAGCATGGATGTGATAGGTTACGGTGCCCTAAATCTTGACAGGATAATGATTGTGGATAAGATTCCAAAGGCGGATGAGGAAGGATATATTATGTCGGTAGAACACCACCCGGGAGGCTCTGCCGCAAACACGGTTTGTGGTTTGACAAGATTGGGTTTAAAGTGTGGTTACATCGGAAAAATCGGAAGTGATGAAGAAGGAAAAATACTTTTGGACGATATGAAAAACGAAGGCATAGATACCACCGGAATAAAAGTATGCGCGGGTATCAGTGGTACAGCCCTCTGTTTTGTTGATGGTAGTGGGAACAGGGCAATGCTTATAGCACCCGGTGTTAATGATACGATTGGTGTAGACGATGTAGACCCGTCCTACATAAAAGACATAAAATTTTTACATCTGACCTCTTTCATATGCAAATCCTCAGATAAATCATTTGAAACACAAAAAAGGATTTTAAATGAAACTGATGCAGATATAAGCTTTGATCCGGGTCAGTTATATTCCGAACGTGGATTGGAAAAGACAAAAGAGATAATTAGAAGGTCTAAAGTCATATTTCCATCTGAACACGAGGTGACCTTGCTTACAGGTTGCGGTTATAGGGAAGGTTGTGAAGTTTTGCTTTCGGCAGGCGTGGAGATTGTAGCTTGTACCAGGGGCAAAAATGGGTGCTATGTGACCGATGGTAGGGGTGAATATGATATCCCTTCGCAAAAGGTAAATGTTATTGACACGACAGGAGCCGGAGATGCTTTTGATGCTGGTTTTCTGTATGGTCTTCAGAGGGGAAAAGACCTGCACGAATGTGGGGTACTTGGAAATAAAGTTGCCTCTTTTTGCATACAAAAAAAAGGAACAAGAGATGGCTTACCTAAAACAGAGGCACTATTTTAAGTTATCTGGCAGATTAAACTTTTGATTTGGGCGATTTCTATAGATGAATTCAGCCTCGATTCCTTCATCTGTCCATCTTAACGATAGCGCACCACCTGTATTTTTCCTGTTAGAATCCTTCCCATAATTTGCTATGTCTGTCGCGATTGCAAAAACCCTCCGTGCCCCATCAAGCTCGGGACCCACCAATCGGAGCTCATCGGATAACTTACCGTATGTTGAATTATGACCGACAACTATATAGCTTGTGCCTGTTTTATGCAGTATCCCACCCAGGGTAGACCCTTCACAACCCCAATTACCACCGGTAGTTGTCAGATCCATACATGCCCCATTTCCAAGTATTCTCCGGAACGCATCAACAAAATCCTCATCCTTTTGCTTGCCTCGCTCAACCTTTGTTATAACCCGTTTTGTTACACCGGCATGTACAAAAAGTACATCGTTTACGATTGCGACCAGGGGCATGTTTTTTATCCATCTGCTCAGCTCAAAAACCTGATCTGGCCCGTAGGGTGAAAAATCCTCAAAATCCAGTGCCTTAAAAGAGGCTTGCAATAGCTGCTGCTCATGATTACCCATCAATGTGATAACATCGCCACCCGCCATCCTTGCCTGATTTTCAAGCTTTATAACCAGATCAACGATCTTTTTGGTACCCGAACATCCATCGATACAATCGCCAACCAGAACAATTGTGGTATCCCCTCCAACATATTTGTAAAGTCCATCATCGTCTGCACCTTCAAATACATTTTCCTCGCTGATATTCGATTCATCTTCCAAAACACTTCTAATAACGCCGGTTCTTTCAAGTAATTCCACGAATGGCCCGTACCAACCATGTAGATCACTCATTGTAACAACACGGCTGACACCTTTCTTTTCGACCAATTTTTTTGGGCGGGTTTTTTCTGCTTTGCGGTCTGAATTATCACTATCCATAAAAACTACCTGAGCCAACGGATGATTGATGATTGATGAATAATTTGTATGTCATGATAGATATATATTTTTTAATGTTTTTTTGGTAACTATTTGGCGTGCATAAAATTTTGTCATTTTTAGGTACTGGTGCGGGATTGGGATCTACTGCAAACGGATTTAATTTCTGAAAAATTCAAATCACATTTTAACCGATTCGGATGGCCTACTAAAATATGGCAGTGAGGCAACAGCCCCTATGACACCCTCCCCCTCTACCTCAATTTGTACGTTGTTATACTTTGAAGCTGTTATAGCATCCTCTTTTTTAACTTCTTTACTTTTGCAAAGTTTCCCGAATTCCTCCAGGGATTTTGCATCAAAACTCTGCAGGACAACCATCCCGGTTTCATCCGAAAGTGTGAGCTCTAAGAGAAGTTTTCTAAAATTTTCTATAAATTCCTTTTCATCTGTGCATGCAAATTCTACAACGGTGGAAACGCAATTCTGAGTTTTTTTCTGAACGGGAAAGAGTTGAACTATAGAATGAGAGACATACCTTGAACTTTTGTTATCCAATCTGGAGGCAATATTATGGACCAAAGCCCATGTTGCACCTTC
>DAOWMC010000168.1 GCA_030643285.1 Methanobacteriota archaeon
ACCGGAAGAGCAATTTGTTGTATTCACCCTGGCAGACGAACTTTATGGTGTGGATGTATCGCAGGTTAGAGATATCACAATGGTTTCAAAGATTACCGTTGTCCCAGATATGCCGGACTTTGTGGAAGGAACTATAGATCTCCGTGGTCAGATAGTCGCAATAGTAGACTTAAGAAAACGGTTTGGATTGCCCGAAAGAAAAAAAACCAAAGAAACAAAAATAATAGTCATAGATCGGGCTGGCATACCAATAGGCATGGTCATAGATCAGGTTACCGAAGTCATGAGGCTCTCTGTAAATTCTATTGAAGATCTACCGGATCTTGTCTCCGATGTCACGACGGATCTAATAAAAGCAGTTGGTAAGTTAAAGGACGGAACTCTTCTTATAATCGTAGATTTGGGGCATGTGTTATCTTCAGAGGAAATGAGAAAAATAGGTGAAGTGGTGGATAAACAAAGTTCAGATGAATCATTTTAAGGCAATGATTTGAACAGATTGCACTACCTCCCACTGGTTTCTTTTCATTAATCATTTTCCTTATCAAAAAGGCCGGCTTGATCACTCCTGCCGGGACCTACTGGGGGCATGTTTGTCCTTTACCCCACCAATCTTCTCAAAATAGCAAGTGTTTCATTAACAGAATTAATATTAGTTATCCTTGGCTCATAGGAATAATAATTATCGCCTATTACATTGAATACATCTTCATAATCTATATTTCCTTTGCCCAGAGGTAAATGCTCATCTTCTTTGCCATTATTATCATGCACATGAACATGTTTTATCTTATTTTTTATTTTTTTTGCGAACTTTGCAGGATCGTCTGTTATATTTGCGTGCCCCATATCAAAAACAGCATGGTTGTCCTCTAAGATAAACAGATGTTCTGTTGGGGAGTTGCAAAACTCATAATCAAAATGCATGTTTTCAACACATAAAAGAATACCAAATTCATTGGCATATTCCCGCAGCTCTGTTAATCTGGTCTTGGATACATTCAAAAACATCTTCCTAACGTCTTTGATACCAAATTTTTCAATCGTATCTTCTGAAACGCTTCTTGGTATCAGGGGCATTGAACCAGCATGAGTGATAACATGCTTTGCGCCAATGTCCCCTGCAAATTTGATACATTTCTTTACCTGCCTAACGGATTCTTCCTGAAGTCCCGGATTCAAATGAGCGATGTTAAGTTCAACAAAGGTAGAATGAACGCTGTATTCTATATTATCTTCAATTGAGATTTTTTTTAGTCTATCTCTTGTATTTGCCGAGATGTGTGCTGGATAGCAGTGTGGGTATTCGCATATCCACTCTAAAAAATCAACGCCTAATTTTCTTGCTCGTTTGGCTTTATCGATGTCAGTTAATCCAATAAACGGGATCGTGGTAATTCCGATCATAATAATGGGGTATCATTTTCTGCTAATATAATCTTTGTGGAGTTTATGGTAAAAGCACAAAGGAATTGGTTTAAAAACATGTTATGAGAAACACCAATAAATCCCCCTGATAAGCGTGAATGATGAAAATTTTTGGACCGCAGTGGACACCTCCTGACCAAAACCAGACACCAAAATACCAAATATACAACACCCATCAGGGTGACCATTATAACCGGAAGAATCGGTATATTTTTAAACAGTGCCGTAGATAGCCTAATATCAGGTCAAATCAACTGGCCTCGGACAAAATGAAGGGGAGGTGAAAAATGTCTAAAAAGCTATTTTACATAGGAAAAGCACTTTGTGCGAGTTTGGTAATTTTACTATTCACAACACCAAGTGCTCTAGCCTGGGGATCGATAACGCATGCACACATCATGGCCGATGTTGCAGAAATGCTTGACGCTCCCGCGGAGATGGAACAATTTATGCGTAATTCTGCCGGAGGATCAGTCGCGGTTGATTGGTGCTGCTTTATAGCGTTATATGAAAAGTTTGTAAATCAGGATGAAGGTTCACATAATGCGTGGATGGTTCGTCATGGGATGCAGCATGAGGATAACTTCACAAAGACAATGTATGATAACGCGGATTTACCGGTCGAAAAGGCCTTTGCATACGGGTGGATGACGCACTGGCCAAGCTCTGATAAAGTCGAAAATGAGTATAAAGCCATTAAAAAAGAACAGAATGCGCCGTCTGCGGATTACCTTGAAGTATGGGTGGACTTTCTGACTTATCCGGCACCAAAAAAGGCTAATCTGTTTATTGTCCAGCCTGAACTCATAATCGATACATGGGAAGAAGTGTATCCCAATTCAGAGTATACACCAACACAAAAGGACATCCAGCGGGGAGTGTCATACGCCCGAGTATACATGTGGATTATACCAAATATAGATAATACTGCCAAAAGCCTGAATATGACCTTAAATGAGAATATATCTCTGTATTACGGAGATTACGTTGAGTACTACACAAAATCAGTTGACTATGCATATGACAATGTTACAAACCCGCGGGCTATAAAGACAAAAACAGTATCATATGTGCCAAGTATTCCAAATATGCCAGAAGGATACCGGAAGGCTGAAAGGGACGATGAGGCTACACGTGCAATCTATGAAACCATTGAGGGATTGATTGACTCAAAGGCTGTTGTGGTTCCATACGGATATCAACGATTTTTCGGAACACTCTATGTCCGCCCAATGAAAATAAACGACGAAGAAGCAGTTAATGAGGCATTGAAAGAGCTTACTTACGAATTGAATGATATATTCAAATAGTAGAGATGAGATTGCAAACAATAAAAATATACGGGGTTTTTGTTCACCCCTCCTTTTTTTAACATCCTAAAAAAGATTCCTGCATATCAACGCCGCCAACAGGGCTCGAACCTGTGACATTCTGGTATCTGTAAATCAACGTTTAACAGCCAGACACTCTACCAACTGAGTTATAGCGGCAAACAGCTATTCTTTCTATTTAGGATGTACTGTTGAACTATTAAGTTTTTGTTTTACCGGAGCTGTCAACTTATCTGGTACTTATTATCCCCACCTGACCTACCTGACCCAACAGACCTTGATCGGTAATATGCTAACGAGCTTGGCTGCATTCATAACTGATTTTTGAAGTTTGACTAAATTTTATAAAATATAAAAGCACAAATACTAACATCCATTAATTTAATTTGGTTCGATGGGTTGCCCCGGTAGGGTAGTGGACTATCCTTTGGGCTTGCGGAGCCTAGGACCCGGGTTCAAATCCCGGCCGGGGCATATCCAAAAAAGTCTCATTTAATTTTAATTCTTAACGCTTGCGAGGATTCGTTGGTGGTTTTCATAAAAAGCTTGTGATAATGGCGTTATCATAAATTGGGATATAACCAGGTACGTTTATATTTTTTTGGACGAGTTATAACAGTATAAATTTATATCCAATTCAAAAGAACCTTTAATCCATATCTTTACTTCATGCGAGCAAAATATTTAAATAATATGCGAAAGTATAGCGTTATTTGGGGGGATATTAGTTGATGGACTCTAGATCAACAAAAAAGTTTGTAAGGTCTATTCTAATGGTAATTGTGGTGGTATATGTTAGCATATCTATAGTGGTGTTAGCTTAACAACCTTTATTTTTATATGTGGCCACTGGTTTTCCTTTTTGGACAAATATCACGCAATCCTTTAAATCGCGCCGATAGTTTTATTAGTGTCAGGGTTTGATGATTATTATTTTATTTTGTTAAACCCATGATAAATATCCC
>DAOWMC010000057.1 GCA_030643285.1 Methanobacteriota archaeon
GTCCCCAAGAGAGATTGTTTCGCCGTCGTTAACACTTACAAAAGATTTTTCGGGTATACGTAGGAGATCCATAAGCATCCCTTTTGCTTTAGGGCTGGAAATCAATTTTGCATCAGGGTAGCGGGAGAGTACATGGGGGATGCTGCCTGAGTGGTCCTGTTCCGCATGAAGTGAAACTACGTAATCGAGTTTAGGTACATTCTCAAGCTGTGTTAGCAGATCATCAACCATAAGCGGATCAACCGTATCAATCAAAACAGTCTTCTCGCTACCTTCAATTAAAAAGGCGTTGTAACTTGTTCCGTCCGGAAGAGGGATGAGGGAGTCGAAGAGACGTCTGTCCCAATCCACAGAACCCATCCAGTAAATTTTGTCTTTAATTTTCCTTGGTTTCATAATACCTCCTTTGTTAGCTTCTCCGATGTTTCAAAGATTTTCCTCATTTTTTGTCTCCTAATTCTTGAGTTCACCTTCATTTTGTAGCATAGCGGAAAAATATCAGGTGCAACGGTTCGTTATGTGTTTTATCATTTATATTTTTTATGGCGTATATTACCAATTGGGCGTTTTCGAACTGGTTTAAGTGCTATATATTCTTCTTACATTTTACATGAAACTTGGTTTGTTGAATAATTTTTAAAACTCCAGCTTCTTCTATCTTTTGTACGGTCTCAGAACGTGATTGATGTCCGTCCTCGATAATTATTGTTCCATCTCGTTTTAGCAATCTGCTTAATTCTGTCAAAAACTTCTCTGGCTGTTCTATCATATGAAACATATCCAGAGCATAAATCACATCGGCCGTCTCGTTAACTATAGATGTGCGGTATCCTTCTGCCAGGATTGCTTCTACATTTGTTAATTTGTATTTTTCAATTTTCACTTTTATTTTTTTAATGGCAAGAGGGTGAATATCTACTGCTATTACCTTGCCATATTCTCCAACCGTATTGGAAGCATTTTGGATATATCTGGCAGGGCCACAACCGTAATCAATAACGGTTTGCCCCGATTTTAGATCAAGTGTTCTAAAGTTTTTATTTGACCGTTTTCCCAAAAAATCCATCAATTTCATTGTAGCGGTCATAATATGGAAAGCTATGTTTGGCATTACCTCTCTGTTTTTTCTATTTTTCATTATTCTCCTCGTTATTTATTCTCACACATAACACTTGGATCACAGGCGGAGGTGTGATAGCACCGGGGTCCTGTGCAGCCACTTGTTATGCGAGCACACTATCACACTATTTCTACGGACAGCATTATCAATTGCCCCCAAATAGAGAATGAATACATTGATATATCCCAACAAATCAGAGAACGAAATATCCATCGCTTTATTATTATGATGAACAAGATTATTTCTCTTCGTAACAACTGAGTCAAAGAGAGCCTTATTGCCCTCAAATTCATTAGCCGTATCTTTCGCTAAAGTCCTTAACAGATATAATCCTTTTTAACGCTTTTTCCATACATATTTTTATCTCGTAAAAGGTTTGATCGTATACGGAATCACCCTTACCACTCGGGTCTTCAATATCGCCGGGTTCCCCTGCAAACTCCTTTAGCGTGAAAACATCTTTTCCCTTTATCTCTTCAAATACCATCAATTTGCTTTTCTGAAGGTCAGTCATTGTTAGTATCAAATCGGAGTTTTCTATTATATCTTTATGCCAGTTCAGATCGGTTGAACGAAAATCTTCGGAAAAAGGAATGCCATTATCCTTTATTGTTAGTTTGGCATCCAGTGAAAATGCGCTATCATCGCGCGCGTGAGTGGCAATTCCCCCTGAACAAACATGAATCTGAGAATCATAGCCATGTTCTGACAACATGTACTTGAGAGTATATTCTGCCATGGGGCTCCTGCAGGTGTTTGCATCACAAACAAAAAGGACCTGTTTATAGATTGTGGCCCCATTTTTAGTGTTTACCATACATCGATATATCTGAGCAGGTTGCTATTTAAACTTTTTTCATTCAACTTTTTGAATAGTTTTAAAATTGAATTATTGGGGAAGAGCTTTGTCCGGTATTGAAATCCCCAATTTTGCCTCTTTTGCAAATTGTTTAATCTTTACAAGGAAACTTTGTTTTTTAACCCCAATCAAACTGTACTCCAATACCTCTCCAATAGATGAAACCGGGATTATCTTTATCTTATCCTTGAAAGCTGCCTCTATCAGAACATCACCCATATTTGATTTTGGGATCAATACCTTCTTAACACCTGCAAGTGCCGCAGCTTCGATTTTATGGGTTACACCTCCAACAGGTAGCACATCACCCCGTACGGAAAGTGAACCGGTCATCGCAACGGATTGATCGATGGGGATGCCTTCCAACGCAGATATCACGGCAGTAGCAACTGAAACTGATGCAGAATCTCCTTCAACTCCTTCATACGTCCCGACAAACTGGATGTGAACATCTTTTGATGAAATGTCCTTTCCTGTAAATTTTTTAATTATTGCCGACACGTTCTGGACTGCTTCCTGTGCAATTTCCTGCAGTCTACCAGTTGCAATTACCCTTCCCTCTTCTTTTGATTGTGCTGGCGTAACCTCGGCAATAATGGGAAGCATTACACCCGAATCCCCTATTACCGCGAGCCCATTAACCCTGCCGATTTCAGCACCCTCACTTTTGAACATCTTGTAATCCTTTCTACGCTCAAGGTACTGATCCGCAAGCTGTTGTTCGACTGACCTTGACATTTTCTTTGCTTCCAAAACATGCTTTGCAGTCGTTAGTTCTGTCCCGTCAGATCTTGCAACGTCACCTGCTACCCGGACTAATCCACCCAAATCACGAAGTATCAATGTAAGCTGCCCCTTACGCCCGGCCCTACGTCTTGCTTCCCGTATTATCTCGGCACAGGCTTCAGAGGTAAAGTGAGGAATCTTTTCATCTTTTTCGACCTCCTGAGCAACAAACCTTATCAACTTTCGGCGGTTCTCTGGTGTGTCCTCCATCGTTTCTTTCATGTATACTTCATACCCGTAACCCTTTATCCTTGAACGTAGGGCAGGGTGCATTCCCTGAACTGCATCCAGGTTTCCTGCTGCAACCATCACAAAGTTACAGGGAACCGGCTCGGTCTTTACCATCGCACCTGAACTTCTTTCGGATTGTCCGGTTATGGAAAACTTGCCCTCCTGAAGTGCAGTTAAAAGGCTCTGTTGAGACTCTATTCGCAGTGTATTTATTTCATCGATGAATAGAACACCTTTATGGGCTTTGTGAATTGCACCGGATTCTACTCTATCATGTGATGGGGTTTCAAGGCCCCCTGATTGGAACGGGTCATGTCTCACATCACCAAGCAAAGCCCCTGCATGTGAACCGGTAGCATCTAAAAATGGTGCTTTTTCCAATCCTTGATTCGAAACCAAAAGCTTTAGAACCATTACCTCGTCTTTTGGCATTACATATCGCAGGGCGACAAATACCATTGCAGCTACAAGAACTCCCATCAATATTTGTCCCTGTAATATGGCAAATATGATTATTCCGAATATAATTAGCATATAGACCATACTTCGGGATTGAGTTTTCTTTCTGGCTTCCAACTTGTGTAGTTGCACAACCTCCTTTCCCTTACCGGCAGGAAGAACCCTTATCTTTGGAGTATTGGAATCTTCGGGATTGTGGTATACCAGAACATCCTGTAATTCTTCTTTTGGCAAAAGTTCTGCCATTCCTTTAGCCAACATTGACTTTCCAGTTCCGGGGGTTCCGATCATCATGATATGACGTCTCTGCTTTGCTGCCTTGTTTATAACCTCAACACCATGTTCCTGACCCAAAACCTGGTCTATTAGCAATTCAGGGATCTTTATGTTTTTAGTATGCTCAAATTCCATACCACCAAGAAGCTCATTTTCTGTGTGTTTATCCTTATCAGAGGAGATCCAATGGGCAGTGTTTTTGCATTCGGGGCATGCTTTCATCTCGATTTCATTCCATAAAGTTGTTTTATAGCCACAATGTTTGCAATAGAATCCCATATATTCTTTAGGTGGTGGATCACTCACATCTTCTACCTCTTTAATATCATTTTCATTAAGAAGCTTGAATATACCACCATTCGGATCATCAGGCTTATTTTTTCCTACAACTGTCCTAATTATGAGCATGATGAGGATAAGAGGCAAGATAAACAGGATAAAAGGCAAAAGGGAAAAGTACATCTCGGTAATCGGCCCTGTAAATTGTGGTGGTATACCTTCTTTTAATTCAAAAGATTCATGCATTATGTCTTTAGAATCAGTGGAATGGCCCAATCCGAGGGCATGACCAAGTTCATGCTTAACAGTGGTTTCCATGTTTTTATCATTGTGTGGAAACCATACAATACCACTTTGACTGCCACATTCGAGCGTTATTGTCACATCACGGAACGCGTCCCCTAACACCTCATATTCACAAACCCCTATAACGCCCCCATCAATTTCTTTTACCCATAAAATTACAATATCCGCATCTTTTTTTGAATCTATAAGATTAAAATCCACAAGGTAGCTCAGTTTACCGTTTCCACCACCTTCCCACCAGTTCATTGAACTTATCACATCTTCCCTGTATTGCGGGTCATATCCATCAGGGACATTTATGTCATCGATATAAACTGTAATAGGCGAATGATCCCATGGATCGACATATTCTTTGTCATACTCATATCCCAGAGCAGGCGATAAAGATGAGATTAACAAAACTGATGTTAGCACAAGCATTAAAAAAATTTTCAAAAACCTCGAATTATTTTGGTTCACCTTCCCACCAATCCAATTGTATTTTATAGATGCATAGGCCAAATAGTTTCTGGATTATTCTATATACCATTAAGAATTCTACTTGCCAGAAATTCAGGTAGACCCGAATCCAAAATTTTTCGGGAGGCCAAGTTAACATCATAGTGCGTTCTATATACCGTGAATTCTTTTACTTTAAAGTCAATCACCGCAAAACTTGCCATTTTGTTTCCATCCCTTGGTTGACCGACCGAACCGGGGTTAAGTATGCATCGCCCGTTTATAGTAAATTTACCCCCATCGATATAATGCTCAACCTTTATCTGATCCCGATTATAGGCAAATGATAAAGGAACATGAGTATGGCCAACAAGTGTTATGTCCTCTTCTATGAATTCAAAGCAGTCATTTGCCACAGATATATTGTTCACGTATTCGGTTATCGGGTTCATTGGGCTCCCGTGAACTAAAAAAGCCCCACCAATTTTAATCGATTTTTTTTGCGATTCTAAAAAACTTTTTGATTCGGCAGTCAATTTATTTGCAGTCCATTTTATCGCCTGTTTTGCTGTAGGGTTAAACCAGTTCAAATCCATCAGACCAATCGCTGCTGCATCATGGTTTCCCATCACGGATTTTATTTGCCGGTCTTTGATCAACCTTATACATTCATTAGGGTTCGCCCCGTACCCAACTATGTCACCAAGGCATACAATGGGGCTATCAAAACCCTTTAACAATTCGAGCACTTTTCTCAAAGCCTCGAGATTTCCATGAATATCAGAGATTATACACAAACGATCGGGCATAAATTCAACTCCGTTCCATAGTAAATGGTTAGGCAAAGTTATATGCCTTTATGCTTAATAAATAGTGAGATTGGTGATATAATGGAATTAAAAGAAAAAGAACATCCGAAATTATTGGTCCGACAGGTGATTGTTGTTACAACAATTTCTGAAAATGGGATAGCCAATGCGGCACCCTTCAGTCTTAGCTCCCCCATAAGCTTTGACCCGGCATTATTTGGCTTTTCCTGTAATCCGAAACACGACACCTGGCAAAATATTCAAAAAACCAAAGATTTTGTTGTAAACGTTGTTTCGGAAGATTTTGGGCCGCTTATGAAGATCTTAGAGACAGATTACGATTATGAAGTTAACGAAATTGAAAAAGCAGGTTTAACCGAGGAAAAATCAAAGAAAGTCAAATCGCCAAGGATTAAGGAGGCAAATGCCTGGATAGAATGTTCATTTGAAGATTCAGTAAAACTTGGAGATCATATCTGGGTTGTTGGTAAGGTATGCTGTGCAGAGGTCAAAGATGAACTATGGGATAACGTTCTTGATCTGGATCGAGCCAGGAACCTGTGTCACATAGGCGGGAAATTCTTTGCAGGTGATATAAAAATAAAGGAATACGAGAGAGCTTAAGGTTAAAAAATAAAGAGCGTTTGGGATTTTATCCCATCGTTCTATAAGCTTCCTCAATATCTACATCTTTAACGGTTTTTCTTCCGGCGTGTTTTGCCCATTTTACGGCTTCCCTCGAAAGTTTTTCACCATATTCTTCCAATCTCTTTGCCAATGCAGCTTTGGCGTCTTCGCTTACTCTATCTGCACCAGCATTTCTTATTACTCGGTCAACGGATGCAAGTGGGAGTTCTGACATTTTATCTCACCTCCTTAATTTAAGATTCACAAGAAATTTTCCCGAAATTTGTGTCCGGGGGTTTGTATATAGTTTAAAGACGCCATATATATATTTTTCGGTTATTGAGCTAATTTTTGACCTTTATATTAGGATACAAAGATAGAGATAGACATGCGGATAAATAAAGCATGAAATTCAGTTTAAATGCATTTAGCAGTTCTTAATTAAAAATGCATATAGATAACGCCGCAGTAATAATATGCCCGATTGGATAATTGTGGGTACTAATATCGATTTGGGTGTTTTTTTGGTACTGCGGCATCACACATCCGTAACATTAAAGCATTTGGAGTGTTATATCTATAACGTTGTGTCAGTTCTTAATGAAGTTTCTGTTAGGGAGTATCTAAGAAAGTTAGTAGACGATGAAGGGCTTAGAATCGTTGAGGCTATCCCCACAAGAGAGATTACGGATGAGGAAATTGCGGATTTAACGGATATCAAGCTTAATTCGGTACGGAAAGTGCTTTACATTCTTTATGAGAATAGAATGGCTAATTATCGCAGACAAAGAAATGATGAGAC
>DAOWMC010000103.1 GCA_030643285.1 Methanobacteriota archaeon
ATGGGTGTTGCACTACCGGCTTGTGGATTTCCATACCGGGCATACGTTGCATGGTATCCGTTTCCGGCAATTTTAGATATGATGCTTGAGTTACCCATAGAACTGATACTACCCAAGCTTATAGGTGTCCTAACCGGTGTTAACTTTGCTATAAGCAGGCACAATCTGACACATTTGGAGGCAGCCCATGAGATTTTAGGTCAGGAGATTCTTATTGGTCAGTCAACAGAATATTCAAACGGGTTCATCAGGTATGGAATGGACAATATGAGGGTGCCTCAAAGCTACGTACAGTCAAAAAGGATCTATGGTCAAGAGGCACAGCTGAGACAGCCATGTGAGTATCCGTTTCCGGAAAAGACCGTTATGTCAATTGGCGATCTGGATGAATCAATAGTTGAAATCAGAAAAGACCATCCAGAGTGGTTGACAGATATCAGAGGGTTATTGTGGTAGGTGTTAAAATGTCCGAAGAGAGAAAGTGTCCGGTTTATTATAAATCGCTATTATATGAGAAACCGCCATGTGGTGGAAAGATCCTTCAAAGAGAGCCTTTAATCTCATCTGAGGGGGTAATTGGCCATATTTCTGGGGCAAAGAACTTTTACCATAATCGTACCGGCGACGAAACCTGTTTTTACTACCTGTATATATGTGAGAATGGTCATATAGTGTATAGACCGGATTGGTGGGCAGACGTTCCAACCGTTTCTCCTGGTACGATAAAATCAGCCGAAAAATGGGGTGGAACGGTAAATAAGACGCCTAAATGGTATACAAAACTATCGGAGGAGGATAAAAAGAAAATTTGGATGGAAATAAAGCCGATATTGTAATGAAGGTAACGATAATATCTCCAAAATTATACACGTACGGCGCGCTTTTGATCGCTGGGATACTTAAGAGTGAGGGTTACCAGGTTAGTCTCATAAATGAATTCAACATAGAGAAAGCTTCCAGGGCAGATGTTGTTGGATTGAGCTTTGCCTCTACCTTAAATCTGCTGGAGGCTAAAGGGTTTATCTCCAGACTCAAACTTGGTTCGAATCCCCCATTTATGGTTTTAGGTGGCCCTGTCAGCCAGGTCCCTGCGTTAGTCTTTGCACATTTACCAGAGATAGATGCCATTGTAGTTGGTGAGGGGGAGGAGACTGTTCTTGAGCTTTTGAAAACATTTGAAGCTAAGGGGGACTTAGAAACGGTGTCTGGCATCGCATTTAGAGATGGTAAGGATGTGATTATCACATCCTCAAGAGAGCCATTAAATCTGGATGGACGACCCTTGCCATTTATAACCCCGGACCTGCAAAATCAAGACATAAGAAGTGCAAATACAGTTATCGAAACCCATAGAGGATGTTTTGGCAATTGTACCTTTTGTCAGGTACCAAATATGTTTAAGCATAAGATCAGATCCAGGCCGATTGAAGACATCGTCCAGGAGGCTAAATGGTTCGTTAAAAACAATATATTTAAGATAGGGATGAGCCTCAGTACAGTAAGCCAATATGGATGGGATGCCGGACTTAACGAAGAAGCTTTTGTCAGGCTGTTAAAGGAGGTCAGCGAGGTAGTTGGGCCATCCAATCTGGCGGTTCCTGATATAAGGGTAGACATGGTATCCGAAGAGATATTAAAGGCAATTAAGAGCTACACTGCCGGATATGTTGTTTTTGGAATAGAGTCCGGAAGTGACAAGATCCTTAAGAAAATGAGAAAGGGGATAACCGTTGACATGGTAACTGATGCTTACGATCAGGCAAAAAAAGCAGGACTTAAAGTGGTTGGATCGTTTGTCACGGGATATCCAGGGGAGACCGATGAAGACTTTGATATGACCATGGATCTGGTCAGAGATTTAATGTTGGACGACGCTTGGGTGAACATAGCCTGTCCGATACCAGGTACAGAACTGGGGGACGAGGTTGTTAAATTGCCCGTAGAAGAGAATCCTGTTTTTATTAATGATCCGGGCAGTATTGGCCATCGGCATGACCTCACAGTTTCAGAGTTCAGATCACTTGACTTATGCCTATGTGCCGCAGCTGCTGCACCAACACCCTTTCCGCTATCAGATGGTTTATACGCCGAATTTCTGAAAGGGGTAAAGGCACAGCACGAGGAAGTCGTTTTGTACACAAATATAATTAGGGGATTTTATCGATAGGAGTTTTTGTATTCTTTTAAGAGGGGATATTTCACACCTTTTCAGTTGGAGATTAATACCATCCAGTGAGGTTTAACGAACTTGATAAACTTTATATATTATAACTATAATCTATTATAAAATCTATTAAAGGTGATAAATATGCCAAGATACGATGCAAAAAAGATTCAGGAGAGGATTCTCCCGAGGGAACGGGCAAGTCAACAGTACCAATTTTTGAAGAGTTTATACCAGGGAGAAGAAGTTGACCCCATGGACATGATAGACCACCAAATGTATCAAAGAGGGGGGATCCAGCAATCAAAAACAAAGATGGGGTTCACAGAATGGGGGAAAAAGATTGCACTCGAGAGGGGTATACCTTCATATAATAGGGAGGTTGGTATACCATTAGGGCAACGATGGTTGACGACAGGTAAAGCCCCTGGTACAGATATTACAATAAATTTTGATGATATAAACTTCTTTAATAACTGTGCAATGCAACAGTGCATAGATGATGTAAGAAGAACCGTGATTGTAAACCTGGATGTGGCTCATAGAACCATTCAACTTAGGCTTGGTAAAGAGATCTCACCCGAGACGCTTAATCTCTTCATGGAAACGCTGCAACACAGGTTGGCCGGAGGTGCTGTTATACAGGAGCACATGTCAGAGGTACACCCGGGATTGACTTCCGATGCTTTTGGGAAGGTCTTCACAGGTGATGATGAACTGGTTGGCCAGTTTGATAAAAGATACTTTATAAATATAGACAAGGAGTTTCACCCAGTGAGGGCGGAGGCGTTGAAAGTAGGTGTTGGAAATAAACTCTGTTTGGCAATACATGAGCCTACGCTGAGGGTCCGTAACATGGATGGTGCCGCAGTCGTAAGAAGCGCTGCACAATCAACGACGATGGCTATGGTTGGCACGTATAGATTGACAGGGGAGTCTGTTCTTTCAGATATAGCATTTTCTACAAGACATGCACAGCAGATAAGAATGGGCGAACCAATGTGGATGAATCGCGCACGTGGACCAAACGAGATAGGGGGGATGCCATTCGGGTATCTTGCGGATATATCTGCTGCTGAGACACTGAGTGAGCCTAAGACATTCATGGAAATCTTAGGCGGTGGTTGGGGATTTGGAAGAGTTAGGTGATCAGCTCAACGCCCTGATGGGTTGTGGGCAGATGTGGGCGGAGATGGTAGAGAACATATGGTTAGGACAGTTTATGGCTGGAGGTATTGGATTTCCCTCTGCCGGACTTGGACTACTTGGCGGATTTGAAGAATTGTACGATGTGAAGATGTTTTCAGAGTTTGGAGGAATGGGTGGAGGCATGCAGTCAATGATGAAGGGGCACGAAAGAATGCCTGCAAGATGGGAAGCTGTAAGACCATTTGTTAACATGATGGCTCACATGATAATGGACATGTTTGACAAGTATCCAACAATGTGTGAATTTGCCTGGGGAGGTGTCCATAGGATTTCTGCAGTGGCAGGTGCAGGACAGATAGCTTCTTTTATGACGGGTGATGCGCTTCTGGGTCAGGTAGCTGCCAATTACTGTATTGGTATTTTGGGTAAGGAATGCTGGTTGAGAACAGGCTGGTCCGGACAGGAGGTGCAGCACCATATAGGCCCGGCATACTCAGGATCGCTTAGGATAGAAGAGGGTGGATTGGTAGAACTGAAAGGAGAGAATGTGCCATACATGTCCTATACTGCGGTAGGTGGTAGCCTTGGTGTAGGAACATCATTTGGTGCAATGCTTGGTAGGGGCTCATCATGGGCATGCAGCCCGCTGATCAAGGTTACTTTCACAGATCCTGATCTATCATTCGATTTCAGAAACCCAATTTCAGAGTTTGCAAGGGCTGCTATAAGAGAGTTTGAACCTGCAGGAGAGCGTGATATTATTAGACCTGCAAAATAAGGAGCAACCGCTCTTGTCTATCCTATCCGATCTCCTGTGGAGATCCGACTAAAAGGTTTATTGGAGGTAAGAAAAGATGGCAAAACTTGGATCAATTTTAACACCAAAAGAGATAGAACATTTTAAGGGTAAAGGACCGCTACCCAAAAATTGGTACAAAACCTGTGAATTTTTATCGGATAAAGAGAAAGAACCCAGCCCGTTTAAGCTCTTTTTTGACTACATGATTGGTGGTGCTATGGTAGAGGGCTTACCAGGTATGTTTACAACTGCCGGGGGTGGCGACGTACTACAGAAAATGCTTGGAATGTTTACTAAGATGCCGCCATTCACGCTGATGATCTGGACAAAACATCCTGAAAGGGGAAATGAATTTGTCAGGATAAATATGTCGCCTTTTGCAATAAAAGAAGGGGCACCCAAGCCAGGATCCCGGGAAGAACCAGATTTGATATTGAAGATGGAATATCCGGATCTTGTAAGACTTATCACTGAAGAAGGGCAGTTCATAGATCCATTCTGTGATGGACTTGCGACGATAGAGGGAGATATGTCCGTCTTTTTGGAGTTCGAAGACATGTTCGATGTATTTGAAACGATGTTTGGAATGGGGGAAAGTGTAGAGGCGGAATAGTCAAGCAGATCGACTATCTTGAAACGTATAAAGGTATAAAAATTTAGTTGAGTTAGTGAAATCTTTGGCGAGAGGGTTAAAAAATGGATTTTGAAGAGAAAAGATGTACATACTATTACAAAGAGACCAGGTTACACAGGGGAATCCCCTGTAATGCCAACCTCATAAAAAAAGAGCTTTTTTTTTCTACAGAAGAATCTATCGGGCATATTTTAACACCAAAAAACACCATGGAATGGCACAGTGGAGATGAAAAAATCCCTGCTTATCTATATCAATGTGAAAATGGACATATTCTGTTTCGACCTGATGGCTGGGCTGATGTGAAAACCGTTCCACCCGGAACGATATCCAGATACGGGATAATAAATAAACAACCTAGGTGGTATCAAGAACTCC
>DAOWMC010000054.1 GCA_030643285.1 Methanobacteriota archaeon
CCTCTTTTGTTGCTTCTACCATAGAACTGTTCCTGTAAACCGCACATAACGGCTCTATTAAACCATTTTCCCACATTGGAATCGATGCACCAAATCCTTCTGAAGTGGCAAATAGTAGTTTAATCACGTTTTTGTTCAGGTTGGGCATATCACATGCCAGAACCACCGAATAGTCAGAACAGGTGGCTTTCAGTCCACTCAAAATCCCTGCCAAAGGCCCAAAACCACAAACACCATCAATTGTTATTTTTACGTCTAATCCATCATCAAAGTCCAATTTTTGTTCAATTTTTTTCTTTTGCCCTTTATCACGGGTGGCAATAATAACCTCATCGACAACCGTTGATATGTTTTCAATAACCTGTAAAAGTAACGGTTTACCGTTTATGTTAATGAACTGCTTATCAGCATAGTTAAATCTTGAGCTTTTTCCGCCAGCCAAAATTACAGCAGACCTCATAACTCAAATTCACCCCTTTTGAAAGTTTGACTTTACCCGCTCACCACATATTATTGAAATTGCACCTATTATGGCAAGACCAACGATAAGGATATTGACTTCTTTATACAAAAAGATAACGAGTGTAATAATAAGAATTGCCACAGGGATTATAAAAACGACTGAAACGCTACCTTTTGCCTTTTCAGACGAGCTTAACATACCGGCACAAAAAGAAGTGGCACCAAGGCCAATGAGACCTGGAATTAAGTAAGGATATTTGGCGAGTAAACCCATAACAAACAATCCAAAGAGGGCCCCTGCAAAAATAAATAAGATTATTGCTATATCAAATGCGGTTTTTTCATCACGTGTTTTTCGGTTCTGATAACTTGCCATTATTCCTAATATGATGGGGATAATTAACGGAAGTATAAATGCAGTATCTTGAAGCCTGAACCTGTTTATCTGATCTAAAAACACCATACTATTATTGATGAGGCTTACATTTAATTGTGGATCTGCAGGTAAAATTTGCAAAAACAATATACTAAATGAAGCAAGTATCATTCCAAGTCCTAAAATCAAACCGTTTTTAGAGGCAAGGTCTCCAAGGTGGATATTATCGCATTCATCTTCAACCACTGTAAATCCTGCCACAAATACACTGATTTCATAAAAAAGTATAAGTGGGACACCGATAATTAGCTGGGTGAAGACATCGGGACTGGTGATAAGTGCAGATAGTATCAAAAGTGCCACGTACGCATGCCTGCGATACGCTTTTAGCGTCTCTAACTTCACAATCCCCTGTCTAACAAGCAAAGTTAAAATAAGGGGGAGCTCAAAGACAACGCCAAAAACTGCGGTCATCATCACGACAAAGTTTATAAAAGGGGCAATGGACCAGGTTGAAGTTATCCCCGAATCAATTGCCATCTGGTACATGTAGCTAAAAAAAAGCGGCAACATAAGAAAGTAAGCGTAGGATGCGCCACAAATAAATAAAAGTACGGCAAAAAAAGCTATGACCAACATATTACTTTTCTTCAGATTAAAATCAACTGGTCTTATACGCTCGTCCACCACCTTTACTAAATAGTAAAGTATCAATGGAAGTGCAACTATGATACCACAGACTACTGATATTTTAAGTTTTAAGAGTATTACTTCGAGAGGATCAAGTGCGATTAACTTCATTTCTTCTGGTAAAAGATCAGTCGAGATTCTTTTTAAAACCGAATCCATAAAAAAGAAACTAAAAAACACGCCTGAAAAAATAAGAACGCCAATCGGCATCAGTCTCTTTTTCAACCCGTCTAAGATTGTGGTTATCTCTTCCATTTTCGTTCCTCTTTAACAATAGCTTTTGAAATATTAAACCTATCCTTTCAGGTGAATGTGTTAAAATCCAAAATCCATTTTGTCCGAAATATGGGGAAAAGGGCGATTGGTGGGTGTTAAATAAAAATCTTCTTCTGTATGTTTAAGGCCTCAATCCGCCAAGAAATGCTAAAAATAGCGACGATACTATAAGGTCTGCTGTAGATCCCGGATTCACTCCCCATTCTATTAGGTGCTCATCGAAATCTCTAATTTTTTCAATATCCCATGATTCAATCAATTCCAAAGCCTTCATAGAGACCTCTTTTGCCTTTTTTTTACCAAATTTTATCTCTATAAAGTAATCAGGATTCCTTGAAAGTATTCTCAGGTAAGTATATACGATAGCGTCATTCAGGCTCATTGTCTTTGCCTTGTCAGCGATTACCTTGGCATACTCAAAAGATTTTTCAAATCCAGAGATTAATTCTTTTGAAATTGTATCATATTCTGATGAAATCTTAATTATGTCATAAAATGTAAGGTTTTCTCGTTCTATCCGTTCAAGGGATGATTCATCATATACATCCAGGCCATCGACATCTTTTACCCTGACCTTTACATTTTCAAAGGCTCTGTAAAATTCAATCGCGTCTTCTGACGTGGTTTTCCTTATTATCCTGTTTGCATTTTCTCCTATCTCTTCATAGCTTTTGGAACATCCTGCGGCCATAATCAGGGGTATCAATAAAAGAAAAGCTCCAAAGTGTGTATTTCCCCCACTTTGCCATTTTGTGCTTTCTTTTGTAGCCTCTGCAATAAATTTCCCCAAACCACGGTCTGTTTTTGATGCTTTTTCAAATATGGGGTAAACACCGACTGCAGAGGCTAAAAAATGCTCATACGTTGTGTCTTCAAAATCATGATCCCGGTCAATGTTTCCGGGTTTTGGCGATGCGGACACCTCAAGGAGCATTGCAAGCTGCGCACATTGTGAAATGTAGTTTGATATCATAATTTCATCGCCACGACCTTTTGACTTTATATGCCACACCATCAAACAATGAAGTATAAATAACTTGACTTTATCACATTAACCCTCATAATTTGGGAAAAGTTCAATCAAAACTTTCGTAGTATTGAAAGAAACGTACCAGACCGTAATGATCAATCGCCTCATCATTTCATCTCCGATTCACCATAGGATGAAAGTCAGAGGGACGTGACCGAACTAATCGGAGATAGGGTTAATGGCTCCATTCACATCGATGAATCAGCATTTCCAAAGGGTGGGCGGGATTCAGTCGAGGTGAGGAAGCATAAGGCATGATATTTCTTCAAACTTCAAGAGTGGGTGTATGAGGCGGCGATACGCCTCATTTGGCGAGTAAGTCACAACAGTTATTTTAAATATGATTGTTTAAATAATATCGGCAAGGGTATATGCTAAAGGTGTGCAAAATTAAAAAAGCGAGTATTATAACCATAGGTGATGAGATCCTAAACGGTGGCATTCTTGATACAAATTCAAGGTGGCTATGCCGGAGACTTACGGAACTTGGGGTATCTGTAGAGCGGATTTCGATAGTTCATGATACCGTCGATGCGATATCCATAGAAATATCAAGCGCCCTGAACTCCGAAGTTGATTATATTATAGCCACCGGTGGACTGGGGCCAACCCCAGATGATGTGACGATAGAATCAGTTGCAAAGCTTCTTCGAAGGGATATAAAAATAGATGCCGAGATCCTTGGATGGGTCGAAAAAAAGATGGAATTTATGTTAATGCTTGGTTTTAAGGGCGGTATGACAAAGGCAAGAGAGAAATTTGCCCGGATACCGGACGGAATGATCCCGATTTATAACAAAGTTGGAATCTCCCCTGGCCTTATCGAGAAATTAGGTGACCGGACACTTATCATACTTCCAGGAGTCCCAAGAGAAGTTGAGAGCCTTTTTAGAGACATCGAAGAATATATTGAAAGCGATGTAACGATCGAGTGTGAAGAGCTGAAGATTTTTGGACTGGAAGCCGATCTGGCCGATTGCTTTTCAAATTTTACGAAGAACTTCCCCGATGTAAAATTGGGTTCGTACCCTTCAAGGGGCACGCTACTTCTAAAACTTTATCTGAGTGGAAAAGATGCCGCCCAGGTAAAAGAAAGGCTAAGGGAAGCCAAAAAACACCTTCTTAAAATCCTCCCCACTGCTTAAAAATCCTTTTTTTTAAAAATTCCAGATTTTGTCACCGACATAATGTATACATTTAATAGCCTTGCCTTTATCCGCCACCATTTCGTTCCCCTGGATTAATGCCTTGCCTATAGCTATTGCTTTATCATGCAACTCATCAACTATAACAACAAAATCCCCCTCCTTGATATCCGTATCAGCATAAGTGATACCAGGGCACATGACATTTGCACCTGAAGATACATATTTCACCGCACCCATATCCACAATTACCTTTCTTTTGGTGGGTTTAACTTTCAGGGCGCCTTTTATAGTTAAAAAAGGTTCATTTTCAGTTAGAAGCAATAGTGGTTCGCCATCAACCAGTATTAAATCGTCTATTTCATCAGTTTCAACAATTTCCATCTTTTTACCTTCAAAAAAATCTGCACCTTCCCCAAACATGGATTTCAGATCGTTTAATAGCTTTTTTGCATAATCTTTTCGTACAATATGCCTAGATTTAATCCTCATTTTGCATGCCCATTCCGACAGATTTAATACGGTTCGCTAATGCGTATAATGCATATACATCGTTTATAAATAAATAATTTAGGATGTGAAAACATGAGTATAAGGCCTTTGGATGTTTTGAATGATTCGCTGGGTTCCCCTGTCATTGTAAGGCTAAAAGGAGCACGTGAATTTAGGGGTGAACTTCAAGGTTATGATGTTCATATGAACCTGATATTAAATAATGCCGAAGAGATTAGAGAGGGTGAATCCCAGAGAAAGCTGGATAGCGTGATAATCAGGGGTGATAATGTGGTTTATATATCCCCTCCTGAAAACTCTAAGTAATCAACCGGTTTTTTATATCAGGTATATAAATACCCATAAATAAAAAGAGATGTGGAGCATATGCTTGTTTCATGCTCACATCCACAATTCAAACTTTTGTTCAGTTTTTCTTCTTTTTGATCCCTACATATCCTACAAGTGTGATTAATCCCACTGTAAACGAAGCTAGGGTTGCAGACTCGGGGACAGGGTCAACTGGTACGGTTTCATCAAGAGTTTCGGTATAGTTATACCAGCTAATCTCTCCTCCTTCATTTGTCGTGGCGGTGTGAAGTGTCATGCCAGTAGAAAGTCTTATTGCCCTCTGTGCATGTTCCCATGCCCGTCCGAATCTAAGAATTGCATTGTCTTTGTCCAGTGGATCATCCATTTCATCGTATGCTTCTTCTAGGTTTCTCTCTGCCAGACGTATCTCCCTATCAACCATTCTGCTGGTACCCTCGTATGCTCTTGCTCCTTCAATTGCTGTTAGGGCAAGCATCTCATCTGCGCTTAAAAGATCGCCTATAACTTCTTCAAAGACTGTTTTTACCTCGCTGGGCATCCTTATTGCATTTCTCTGCATGTGCTCAACTGCTGCGTGTTCTTTGGCAAAGACGATTCCTCCAAGTTTTGGACTAAGGTGCGTGTCGTTGATCCATAGTTTGTCGCTCAGGCTCTTATTTATGAGGAAGATTGTTTCGTCGATCTCTCCATTGACTCTGTCATCACAGGTTTTGGCGGATTTTAGTTTTTCTATGGTGTCTTCTTTTAGTTTGCGTGGGGTTGGTTTTATATCGAAAGTAGCATCATCAATATCATTTGCCTCTCCCGCACAGCTTATGGTTGTGGCAGTAAATGTAATGGTCTTTTGCTCAGTTGCATCCTCAGGCGCAGTAACTGTTACTACATTGTCAGAATTGATATCCACTGTCCAGCCATCACCAGGATCTGAAGCAGACCAAGTCACCAGGACAGGATCTATTCCTGAGAGATATTCATCAAGATCAAATGGTTCGAATGGTGCTGTTTGATCAGGTATATCTCCAACTACTGGGACCGGGCAAACGGTGAATTTTGCATCATCAGTACCGATCTCACTACCAGTGGTATTATAAGCAGTGAAGGTTATCGTTTCATTTCCTGTCCAGCTATCTGGGTATGTAATGGTCAAATTATTATCACCATCAATACTCGCGGTCAGGTTGACATTGCCACTGTAGCCGTAATGGTCTACCCCACTTGGATCTGACACATGGTCGTCAAGATCGAATATGTCAAATGCCTCGCCTGTAAATATGCACTGGTCTGGTATGCCTTCAAGTTCCTGTTGGAGTTCTCCTCCACCCAACTCAAAAAGATAGGAGCCGCCTGTTGCCCAGAAATGCTGGTTTGGACCAAAGCCCATACCTTCCACATAGCCGGGGAAGCCAGTGTAATTGAATATATTCTTCTCTTCCCATCCGTTAAAGCTGCCAGTTCCGGTGTCCTCATACTCTAATATATATGCAGATGTCATGTCACTAATCCATAGTTTGTTTGCCACGTACTCCAAACCGTCGTGATGGGAACCACCAGGAGTTGTAGTATGAGTAAATTCCCATTGCCATTCAGTATCAACTCCAGTCTGAAAGCTCAGCACATTCCTGTCAGAAGCAGTTCCAATATAGAAGGTTGTCAGATCCTCGTCATAGCCCAATGTCTGAGTATAGTAGTATTGAGGCAGCAGTTTTGCATCCACAACGGTTCCCACAGGTGTCCATGTCAAAGTGTCCCAATCAATGGTCCACTTGTAGATCTTTGCATAGTATTGGCTACCAGAGGAATAAAATTCCGGTCCTAAGTATATGGCATCTTCTGTGACAATGAACTCATTGATCGATCCAGAGCTAAAGCCACAATCTGCAAAGTAGTCGTAGGATCCTATATAGGTCAGTGTTCTTGGCGCCATTGGACCAATGGCATCAGGGTTGTCCGGATGCATATTAGGATCAGATCCTGCTGGAATGCTCACATTATACATATCGCAGTTCTGTCCATTTCCAACGAAGAGATATTCGGTTCCGTCAGAGTGCACGTACCCACCAACATCGTATCCACCTTTGAAGACGCTATCGCTGGTGCTAAATTGTGCGTACTTGTAGTAGCTGCCCGTTGGTTCAAACGCCGCCGCAGGTGTTATCGCAACAAAGCTCAACAATAGGATGAACATTATTGTTACAGTTAATGTTTGTAGATAATTCCTTTTCATTTGTTATTCACCTCCTTTTACAATTTTAATACGTCTATCACCACGCCCCCCTATCGCTGATGATAACACTGTTAAATATTTAAGTGTAGTATAAAAACATATCGAAATCCTTACCTAAAAATAATGATAAAATCCTATAATTAGATCAATTCTACAGGCATAATCGTAC
>DAOWMC010000084.1 GCA_030643285.1 Methanobacteriota archaeon
CATTTGCCAGAAGGCATGCGTGAATCAAAGGTTCTTTTGTTATAGGGTCTCCAAGCTGAACTGCCCCCATTGATTCTTCTTCTGACGAATCTGTAAGTTCAGAAGAGGCAAATGTCACACCATGTACCCCATCCCTTCCGGTCTTACCTCCTACAAGCACAAATAGGTCCCCCGCCTTTTTAACACTACTTCTTGCAATTTTATCCTTTCTTATGATTCCTACACAACCGACGTTTACAAGACAGTTACCAATATACCCATCGTCAAAATATACCATGCCAGTTGTTGTTGGAATGCCGATTCGATTTCCATAGTCACTTATCCCCGAAACCACACCGGAAAATAAATATTTTGGATGTTTTACACCTGGTGGAAGACTCTTATCAAAATTTAAACTTCCAAAAAATAACGGATCGATAAAAGCAACTGGTTGGGCGCCCATACAAACTACGTCCCTCACAACCCCACCTATTCCTGTAGCGGCCCCACCGTAAGGCTCTATTGCTGAAGGATGGTTATGTGATTCGAGGGCAACCACATAGGCGTGTTCCTCGTCAAATTCCACAACGCCTGCATCTTCTGAAATAACAAGAATGTTCTGTGGGGCATCAATGCCAAATATGAACTCCTGTAAAACATTTTTTGAACTTTTGTAGCAGCAATGCTCGGACCATGCTTGACCAAGGGCTTGAAGCTCAATATCTTTAGGGTTCCTACTTCGATCTGAAAAATAGCTTTTTATTAATTTCATCTCGTCCAGGCTCAACCCTAACATCAGCTCACTGCTTGCCTTTATAAGGTCTCCATCGCTTGAAGTCAATATATCTATTTCATGAACCAGCTGTTTCTTGTATGACATGGATGACTGCATATTTCTTTTCTTTTAAAGTTAATTCTTTCTAATGTCCATGTTTTTCCCTTTTTTGAGGGGTTCTAATGATCATAATTTTTCAATATACGTACATTCAGTTCATATGTGTGACCATTATATTATCTTATAAAGGCTGTAGAGGTGATTTGGCTTTTATGGATGAAAGAGATCTTCTATCAAGACAGGAACCGGCTCCACAGGCACCCGCTCCACAGGCACCCGCTCCACAGGCACCCGCTTCGCCACCAGGTAGCGCCAGTAGCGTTGACGAAGTGAAGGGGGTGGTAATAGCAGATGAGCTTGTAACCTCACCAATCAGATCAACAGGTATAGGTCTTCTGGACATTAATCTTGAGGGGGGCTTACCTGCCGGTTCGGTAATCTATTTTTCTGCAGGTGCAGGTTCAATGTCAGAGGTTTTTCTATACCAATTTTCATCATCACGTAAAACCTATTATTTCACCACTTCAAGAAGGCCAAGATACATAGCCCAGAACATTACCGATACAAGTTTTGACGTTTCAAATATCGTATTCATCGATATATACAGCCAGTACTATCTGGACAAATTCGGAGAGATGATAGACAACGTCGGAAATGAATTCGTAGATAAGGAGATTATAGATTTTATGGAATACCAGCTAAAAAATATCCTATCGAAAAAGGGCGAGGAATTTAACATTATAATTGACACATTCTCCTTTTTTTTGGGTTTGAATGTGAATTTTGGAAAGATTTTGCGGCTTGTAAACCTGATTTATGAGATAACAAAAGACACACAGGCTCTTTCATATCTGTATGTGATAAAAGATGCACACGATGATCGGGTGGAAAACGAAATAATGAACCTATGCGATACCGTTTTTAATGTTGAACTGGAAAGAGTGGGAGAGCGAATGGCAAACAAGCTGTCTATCACTAAGATAAGGGGAAGAATTGCACCAGCAGATATGCTCAAGTTCAAAGTTATGCACGGTGTGCAGATAGACACTTCAAGAGATATTGCTTAAGAGACTTTTTTTAATATGGGCATTAACAACAGTATTTTATACAGAGAGTGTTAACTATCAATTCGGATAACGAATACGGGGTAAAAAACATGAATACCACGCTTGACATGTTTTTTGATCTGGATGAAGACGAGGATCACATCAAGTTGGGGATTTCCCAGATAGAATATAGCATCGTAGATTATAAACCGATAATTCACATATTTGGTAGAACAAAGGACGGGGAACTAAGAAGAATAGATGTGAGTGGTTTTAGACCTTATTTTTATATCCCAAAAAATCAGGCTTTTGGCCTGGATGATCCAAGGGTTACAGGTCTGGAAAATGGATACACTTCAATTAACAAAGAAGAGCTTTGTAAGGTTTATACCAAAATACCATCTAATGTCAAGGAACTTCGTGAAAAATTCGATCATTTTGAGGCTGATATATTATTTCCAACGAGATTCATGATTGATCTTGGGATAAAAAGTGGTATTTTGGTTCCCAATAAGTCAAAAATAGAAATAAGCGAGATTAAGCCGATAGAATTTAACGCACCAATGCGTGTTTGTATAATAGATATCGAATGTGAAGACAGAGAAGGATTTCCATCACCAAAAAAGGATCCTATCTACTGTATAACGGTATGGGACAGTTTTGATAGGGAATATGAGACTTTTATATGGTTTGATGAGCATGTTGATGGATTTGATGGTTGTAAATGCTTTGAATCAGAAAAAGAGATGCTAAATGCTTTTGTAGGTTATATCTCAAAAAAAGACCCTGATGTGTTGACAGGTTGGAATTTTACCAATTTCGATGCTCCTTATATAATCGAGCGGATGGAAACACTTGGTCTACCTACCTCAAAATTATCGAGATTAGGCGAGGTATGGAATAGCAATCAATCAAAATTTGGTGTTCCCACAATTAAGGGTAGAATACCATTTGACCTACTTTATGGATACAAAAAAACCCATTTTTCCGAAAAAGAAAGCTACAGATTGGATGCTATAGCAGAAGATGAACTCGGGGATAAAAAAATAGGATTCTCTGGTAGAGTTGGGGATTTGTGGGAAAAGGACCGTGAGAAACTAATTGAATATAATGTCAAAGATGTTGAACTATGTGTAAATATTGATAAGAAAACAGACATTATTGGCTTTTTCAGAGAGGTTGCAAATTTTGTGGGGTGTCCGCTTGATGATACGTTAAACTCCTCAAGAGTGATAGATGTTTATGTTTTGAGAAAGGCAAAAGAAAAGTTCATCTTACCTTCAAAGGGTCATGAAAAAAAGGAGGAATTTGAAGGGGCAATGGTACTCGATCCGATCACAGGTGTTCGTGATAATGTGATTGTCTTGGATTTAAAGTCACTTTACCCTATGGCAATGATGACGCTAAATGCCTCCCCAGAAACAAAGTCAAGAGATGGCGAGCTTATTTCGCCAAATGGTGTTTCCTTTCTTAAAGAACCCGATGGGTTGACAAGGATGATACTTGGCGAGTTGATCGATGCGAGGGCTGAGAAGAAAAAGTTAAGGGACGGGTACGATTATAACTCCGAAGAGTATAAAAAGTATGATCTTCAGCAGTATGCGATAAAGGTTATAACCAATTCATACTATGGGGTTAGTGGTTATTCAAGATTCAGGTTGTATGATCGGGAAATCGGAAGTGCCACAACATCTGTTGGTAGGGCAATAATACAGCACACAAAAGATTTTATCGAGTCAATGAATCTTGATGTCATTTACGGTGATACCGATTCTTGCATGGTTGCCATAGGTGAAAGAAGCATGGATGAAGTGCTAAAGATTGGCAAAGATATCGAGTGTGAGCTTAATAAAAGATATGACGATTTTGCAAAAACGCTAAATGCCGATAAACACTGGTTTGAGATTAAGTTTGAGAAGGTCTTTTCAAGGTTTTTCCAGGCAGGGTCAAAGAAAAGGTATGCTGGAAGGCTTGTGTGGAAAGAAGGTAAAACGTGTGATGAAATTGATATAACCGGTTTTGAATTCAGGCGGAGTGACTATCCGAGGATTACAAAAGAGGTGCAGGAGGAAGTACTTACCAGAATCATAAACCGAGAAAGTTTCGGGGAAATCGGAAGCTATCTGAGGGAAATAGCCAAAGATTTCGATAATAAGAACTTAGAACTGGATAGAATAGGTATCCCCTGTGGCATAGGAAAACAACTTAACGAATACGGAACAGATGATGCCCATATACGTGGCGCTTCATATGCCAATAAATATTTTGGCACAAATTTTGGCAAGGGTAGTAAACCAAAGAGGGTCTATGTATCAAAGGTTCCCGATGGTTACAGGAACACCGACGTTATCTGTTTCGAGCTAAAAGAGCAGGTCCCGGAGGGCTTTGAGCCCGATTGGAATCTAATGTTGGAAAAGGTGATTCAATCTCCGATTGAACGGATATTAGAAGCGATGGGCTGGTCCTGGTCAGAAATAAAAAATAATCAGAGACAGATGGGGATTGAAGGGTTTTTCGATTAAACCTTTTTTTAAAAGGTTTATTTTTCGATTAACCCTTCCAATTAGACTTTCCTTCTACCCATCATGTATACAACTATGGCAATTCCAGAAATTGCATAGATCACTTCAAAACCGGGTGTGGCACTACGCCTCCCTCCACCAGATGCTTCAGCCCCATCAGAGGTGGCTGCCACCTGTTGAACAACCAGCGTGTCATTTAGATCTCCTATTGTGATGTTGTAAGTACCTATCTCTGTTAACTCATTTTTGGAAAGTTTGAACTCCACTTCCTTTGTTTCGTCATCAGCAAGATGTAAATTTGTTGTTATTTCCTCGCTGCCATATAGGAGCGTAACATTCTCCCCTTTTGTGTCTCCTTTACCGCCAATATTTGTCACATTAACGGAGATTGTTACGGTTTGACCATAATCGATCGGATTTGGCATGATCTCAAGGTCTTTATATGCGAACTCGTATGGGGGATATACAGTTGTGCCCTTCTGTATACGGAGGTAAAAATAAGGACTTACCCCTATAACCTTGTTACCATCATTTTTGTCTGTGGCTGTAACTCTAATCCTGTATTTACCTTCAACGGCATCTTTTTCTATTGAGTGGGAGATAATTCCATATGTCTTTTTAATCGGTGTTTTGTCATCATTGAGTCGCTCATCCGAGCTTGCACTTGCGCTAAACGTATACCCGGTTGGCAATCTTTCGCCCACCATCTTAAACCCAATATTTGGTTTGAACTGCCCGGTTTTTTGATCCTCTGTAGTTTTACCTTTTGCCTCAGTATATATATAAATAGTTGACCCTGGCGGGAAACAGGGCTCACTATCCTCATCCTTAAACTGATAATGGGGTGTATAATCCTTATAACCTACCGGCTTATCCGCACAGATAACAACAGGGTCAAGGGGCGTTACAGCAGATACCGGAACCACCATTGAAATCACGCACATTAACAAAACCATTATAACGATATTTCTTCCTATCATGCAAAGGTGTATTAAGGTTTTATAATATTTAAATCTTATTAACAGTGACAATGCCCCTTCATGTCGTGTAATTGGAATTAAGCTTAATATAGTCGTGTGTTAGATCGCATCCCCACGCTACAGCATCGTATGCCCCAATATCTAAATTTAGGAATATAATAACATCTTTTCCGGCCATAATTTCCTTCGATTCTTTGGCCAAGGCTGATAAAATTGCCTCTCCATCTTCCACAAATGTTATCTCCTTTTCACCATCACCTATCTTTAAGGTTATCTTAGTTGGGTCTATCTCTGCACAGGATCGTCCAAGGGCAGCTATTATACGTCCCCAGTTCGGATCTTCTCCAAAAACGGCACACTTTACCAGGTTAGACCTGACAATTGCTTTTGCAGCTCG
>DAOWMC010000155.1 GCA_030643285.1 Methanobacteriota archaeon
AATCTTTCATCGATTATCTTCTTTTCTTCTTCAGTCAATTTGACCGAATCGGCTTCTATGGCTATCGTATCCCAAATATCCTCTACCAGTTGAATTCTCTCTGGGATTGATAAATCAAGAGCATCAGTTGCAGCAAGCGTCTTCATAATTCATGTCCTCCTTTTTTTACAGCTAACGCCTCACATCACCGGCAGTTTAAAGCAGAGCAACGAGGAGCGGCGCTTTAAACTGTCCGAGTGCATTTGCCTTGTTATACGCTGTTAAAGGCCTCATGATACTTAACCGTTCCCTTCTTTTCTTTTAGTACGTTTTCTTTGAGTTCCAATACCATGAATACATCTTCAGGAATTCCGTATTCTGATTTTATGCCGTATTTAACTGATGGCACGAAGCCAAACTTAGGATAATAATTGGGGTGCCCAAGAACAATGATTGCGTCATAGCCTTCGTTTAGACACTGCTGTATTCCAGCTTTAACCAGCGATGAACCAATGCCTTTATTTTGCATTTGGGCTTACCGCCATTGGTGCCAAACCTATTAACCGCAAGCCTGATGAATCGTCGAATAGCTCAACTGTAAGGACCAAAGTTTTCGAAAGTTTGGGGGATTGTGACAAAGACTTAAGTCAGATTAAGGAAGAAACAGGTTTACCCGGACCCAGCATTCTTCATGCAATCAAAGATCCGGAACGTGGGCTCCTTGTTGTAAGGACTAACGGTGATTACGGCTTAACAATTATCGGAAAAGCCCTGATAATACCACTTACGGATTTGATAAAACAAATTGCTGTACTTTCTGAACAAAGAGAATTCTGGTTGAGCCATGATATATTTGGAATTCCGGGTCATTTAGTAAGAGAAATTGGAAAGTTATATGGTTGTAAGCTTGTTACAGCACCCCTTGAAGACATAGGGAAGCCCCATTCAAACCTTATTGAAATGGTAAAAAAATCAAAAAGAATAAAAGCAGTTACCCCCATTTTTCATAAGGATTTCCCTGATGAAATAGATGAGCTGTTATGCAACCGTGCCAATATTCAGATAATATTAAAGGATAAGATACTGGATAAAAATATAAAAGAAAATGGTGAACCCTTTTTGGAATTATCTAAGCGGGATAATTGTAGCATATGGAAAAATAATATTATAAACCTGGGATTTGTAGTTACGGAAAAATTCCTGGCCCTTAACTTATTCACTACCCGGGGATTGTTTGATTATGGATTATCAGGACTAATATGTTATACTCAAGAAGCGGTTGAATGGGGAAATGAGCTTTTTGACTATTATCTAAAAACAAGTTCCAAAATAACTGATCTTAAAAAGCTGTATAAATCAGTGCCTGATAATATCTTTTAACAAAGCATGGTCGATCCATCATGCAATATTCAGATTAACCCGACTCTACCAAAATCGCGTTTACCACTCCATCCTGTCCGGGCCTGGAAGTCACTTTTGCTTCACCAAGTTCTGTTTTTATAATGGCTCCTCTGGTTACTATATTTCTACGCACATAGTACTGATTTGCCGTATTTTTAGTAACTGTTTCTATTTCAACTTTTTTGGTTGTACCGGTCTTTTTATCAGTTACATTAGCCTGGTTTGCTCGAAGAACCCGCACTTTTCTGTTCCCGCCTCTCGTTCTTATTATCCTTTTCCGACTCTCACCAACATGTGTGTCTGAGGATTCTCTACCCATTTCATGCTTTTTTTTGCCTCTAAAGTGCTTTAATCTTCCACCAGTGAATTTACGTCTTGACCTTCCCTGCCATTTCATGTTTTACCTCAATAGCCACCATTTCACCTTATTACTTATTAAACATTTCTACATTGATGAGCTGTACAGACTCAAGATATTCCAGATTGTTCTTACCAAAGCCGCATATCACCGAATCTTTCAATTCCTCAAAATCACAGGAGAAATACAGGTGGCTTTCGCAGTTGCAGTCACTTGATCCGAACTTTCTTATAATTTCAAATTCATTCAAAGTTTTTGCAAGCTTACACTCCTTTTTTTCAAGTGTTTCTGCATAGATTATAGTTTTTATTTCAGACTTTTCCAAAAAATAATCAATATGCCAATGGAACTTTTTTTTATGGCTTAAATGTCTATTTATTCTATTTTCAAGGCCGTTTAGTGCAGAACCAACGTAGGCATAATATCCCTTTTCAAAGTCAATCGTCCCAAGCTTTCCAACTGTAACCGTCGTGTCCTTTTTAAGTTCGATAACTAAGACGTATATCCCTTTCATTTGACCCTTTCTTGTTGTTACCTTCTTTTTACTTTATTCTGGTTATAGCATAAGATTTATGATGCCATCATGAATAAATTGCACTGCAAAGATGATATCGCATATCAAAGGGATCCTAAAATTCAAGTCCCAGGAATATATCATAGTGGAGGTTAGTGGAATCGGGTACCAGATATATATTCCACTATCAACATTCTTTAACCTGTCTGACACAGAGGAAGAAATAAAAATCCATACTCACTTACACATGAGGGAAGACTCACTAAAACTGTTTGGTTTTCTAACGCCGGATGAAAAAGAGGTTTTTGAGCTTTTGATAAATGTATCGGGGGTTGGGCCAAAAATAGCGTTAGCCATATTATCCGACATCTCCGCTGCAGATCTCAAGGATGCCATTATCCAGGAGAACATATCAAAGTTAACGGGCATAAGTGGAATAGGTAAAAAAACTGCACAGAGACTTGTTTTGGAATTAAGGGAAAAGATAGGTGTAGTGAGCACAGAAAAGGCTGCTGGCATTTTGGATGACCAATTGTTGAGTGATGCGACATCCGCTTTAATATCACTTGGTTACAATCCAAGGGATGCAAAGAAAAATGTGAATAAGGCAATTGAATCTTTGAAAGGCAACTATACGTTGGAAGAAGTGGTAAAGAAGGCTTTGACATTTTTTTAGCAACCGTTTAGCAACCGTACCCATATCGTAAAACAGGTATTAGATAGGAGTTAAAACCATTTATTGAGATGAAGGTTCTACTGATACAACCGTACAACATTGGTTATAAGAAGCTAAAATCGCCACCCAATGCGCCTTTTGGATTGATGTGCCTGGCTGCAGTTTTAAGAGAAGATGGTCATAATGTTCGTATCTTTGATAGAAACGTGCCCGATGAGCCTATAAAAGAAACGATAAAAAAATTTTGGCCTGACATGATAGGAATCTCCACATTTACAGGCCCTATGATCTTGGATGCCCTGCGTGTTGCCAAGGCTGCAAGAAGTATAACCGGCGCTCCGATTGTTTGGGGTGGAATCCATCCTTCGCTTCTGCCTTATGAGACCATAAAAAATCCTTATGTGGATATAGTAGTCGTTGGTGAAGGAGAACAAACTATTATTGAGCTTTCCAATGCGGTTGAGAGGGATAAATCTTTAGAGGATATCAAGGGTTTGGTTTACAAAGAAAATGGCCATATACGCACCAATCCTAAAAGGCCATTTATAAAAAACCTTGATGAACTACCTATGCCTGCATGGGACCTTATAGACCTTGATAAGTATGAAACTCTCTACATATTTTCGAGCCGGGGATGCCCGCACAGATGTGGTTTTTGTTACAACGAACAGTATAATAACAAGAAGTGGAGGGGAAAAAGTAGTGACCGGGTACTTGAAGAGGTTAACTATATAGTTGAAAAATGCAAAACAAAATGGATTGTATTTGGGGACGATAATTTCACCTGTAACCAGAAAAGATTAAAAGAGATCTGTAACAAAATTATAAAGGAGGATCTGGGCATCTATTGGAGGTGTGAATCGAGGGTTGATTATGCAAAACGCGATACCCTGAGTTTAATGAAAAAAGCTGGTTGTCATGTAATTTTTTTTGGTATTGAATCTGCCTCTCAGAGGCTTTTAAACCTTATAAAAAAGGATATTAAGAT
>DAOWMC010000185.1 GCA_030643285.1 Methanobacteriota archaeon
GAAGTAATGGAGATCGTAGAGCGGGAGAAAGTAAGGATAATGTGCACTGTAGGCGACAAAACTGCAAGGGACATACTTGATCTTCCGGATCTGGATAAATACAATACAAAATCCTTATTTGCTATTATGTCTGGTGCGGCAAAGTTTTCAGTGCAAACCAAAAAGGAAATCTGGAAGCACTTTAAAAGGGTAATCCTGATCGATACTGTCGGACAGAGTGAGTCACTTATTCTAACTAAAGTCTATCTCCCCGGAAGCAAGCTTGATTCCGATGTTTTCGATACGGTACTTCCCGGAACCGAAAAAAGAGTTATCGACGAGGCCGGAAATGATGTTAAACCAGGTGAGGTCGGGGAGCTGATCTATAAGAACCTTCCAACAATGAGGGAGTATTACAAGGATCCGAAAAAGACTGCAGAGGTCATGAGAGGTGATTGGTATTACAGTGGCGATCTTTATGAACTAAGAGAGGACCAGAGTTTGAGATTGATCGGAAGGAAAAAAGAAACAATTGTGACGGGCGGTGAAAAGGTACACCCGCCAGAAGTTGAAGGTGTCCTTAGAAGTAACCCAAACGTCGGCGATGTTGTTATTATAGGTGTTCCTGATGAGAAATGGGGCGAATCTGTTCTGGCCCTGGTTAAATTGAACAAGGGAGCGCAGGCAAGTGAAGGGGAACTTATACGGTACTGTAAAGACCATATGGCAAGTTACAAAAAGCCAAGATATGTCGAGTTTGTGGACTCCTTTCCAACAACTGAAGCGGGTAAGGTACTAAAAGTCAAATTAAAAGAAGAGTATAAAGATTATACCAAAAAGCGGAGTGAATAAGGTGAATGCGTACAGTCATACATTATTTAATATGATTTTATTGGCTTAAAATGCCCAATAATTGGGATGCCAGATGGATAAATAAACAGAAACGATTAAATACAGTAACTTAATTATTAAAATTGGAATAAAAATCGAGGAGGTATATTGATGAGAGGTGTTTCAATAGTCGCCGTAGGGATGACTGAGTTCAGGCATAGGCCGGAGCCGTTCATGGATATCGGTGCAGATGGGATAATTCAGGCTCTAAAAGATACCGAAGAACTGGAAATAAAAGACATGGAAGCAGCGTACTGTGGTACGATGGGTGGAGGACCCCAGGCAGGTCAAAGAATCTTGGCAAGATTGAAAAGTAGGATGGAAGAACAAGGGTTGGATGGGCAAGAAGGTTTAACCGGATATCCAATCTCAAATTGGGAGAATCAGTGTACAAGTGGTACTTGTGCATTCGACGCAGCTTACCGTGATATAGCCGCCGGGTTCCACGATATCGTACTTGCATTCGGTGCCGAAAAACTTGGAAAAGGTTCACTCTCTATGGGTGCAGGTGGAGGACTTTCAACAGCGAAATTCAGAGGGCCGCCCCCGGTTCCGACGATGTTTGCAGGAAATGCAAAGCGTCATATGAAGAGATTCGGAACAAAACGAGAGCATCTTGCAATGGTTGCTGTTAAATCAAAGGAATATGCAGCCAGAAATCCAAATGCACAGTACAGGAAACCAATAACAGTGGATGAAGCTTTAAATGCAAAAATGATTGCAGACCCATTATCTATGTTTATGTGCTGCCCAACATCAACTGGTGGATCGTCATGCATACTTACTACCACTGAAATTGCAAGAAAGATTTGTGAGACCCCTGTCGAGGTCGTATGTGGTACAAATAAAACAGCAAGAACCGGAATCGGTGCGTTGGAGACCGGTTGGGATCCAAATATAAGGGCTGGTAGAGAAGCATATAGACTTGCAGGCATAACGGCAAAGGATATAGATGTTGCCCAGGTACACGACTGCTTTGCAATAGCAGAACTGATGCACTACGAGAGCTTTGGCTGGGCCGAGATTGGAAAATGTGGGGAGTGGATTGAATCAGGAGGGCCATGTAAAGGTGGTGAGCTACCTGTGAATACAGATGGCGGATTGATTTCGAAAGGACATCCACTTGGTGCAACTGGTTTTGCTCAACTTTATGAACTCACACACCAGCTTAGAGGCGATGCCCATACACAGGTTCCAGATGCTGAAATAGCATGGAAACACAACATGGGTGGCGGTGTAGGTGTCGGAATGACATATATCGTTCATGTACTTAAAAGGGGCAGGTAGGTGTCAAAATGAGAGATGTTTCAATTATTGGTGTCGGTAGAACAGAGTTTATTATAAGCGATGAATACGCAAGTGGTATGGCTGCCATGACTGGTTTTGCTCCCCTCGGTGCTGAAGCAGTTACAAAGGCGCTAAAGAACTGTAAGAATCTGGAAAAAAAGGATATTGAAATCGTTTACTGTGGTAGATCGAGTCCAGTCACAAATGCAGGGCAGACAATTATGCAGAAAATGGATATGCTGAGCGAAGGATCCTACAGTGTGGATAACGGTGTGGCGAGTGGTTCAACTGCGCTTTTATCTGCATACCGTGATGTAGCCGCCGGGCTTCGGGATGTGGCATTGGTAATTGGTTTTGAGATAATGCCCCCCGGACAGCTATATATCAGTCCTGATGGGCAAGGTTGGAAAACAAAACCATCCGATGCAGGACCGCTTCCAAGATTGTTTGCACAGCTTGCAAGAAGGCATATGGCTGAATACGGAACAACAAAAGAACAGCTTGCGATGGTTGCTGCAAAAAACAGAAAGAATGGGGCGCTAAATCCAATTGCTTTAAATAAGGATGAGATTTCTGCAGAAGATGTCCTTGGATCAAGGATGATTTCTGACCCACTGACAGAGGGAATGTGTACTGTTCCAGCAAGTGGAGCTGCTGCTGTTCTTATCTGTGAAAGAAATCGGCAGAGTATTACAGTACTCAACCAATTAGAATAGCAGGATCTGCATTGACGACTGGGAAACCCGGCCTCGGAATTATAGAGTCCGCGTATGATCCGATTCAAAGAGCTGCAAGGGAAGCATACAGGATGGTGGGACCATTCTTCAGTGGCAAAGAGGTAGATATTGCACAGGTGGATGACACAACGGCAATAAATGAACTTATTGCTTGTGAGGCACTTGGTTTATGTAATAAAGGTACATCCGGAAAACTCACAGAAGATGGAGTAACTTCATTGGAAGGGGACCTTCCTGTAAACACAGATGGCGGATCTATTGCCAATGGCCAACCATTAGGTGCCTGTGGACTTGCTCAGGTCTATGAACTGGTTCTGCAGTTAAGAGGAAAAGCAAAAGGCAGGCAAGTTAAGGACGGCGTTGAGTATGCAGTCCAGTACAATGGTGGAGCCTTTGGTAGCGGTTTCTGTGGAGGAATCGGAGGAAGGGGCTTTGGTCCTGGTGGAGCTTATATAGTTAACGTCTTTACACCACAGCTTTAAAAAAA
>DAOWMC010000094.1 GCA_030643285.1 Methanobacteriota archaeon
ACGAGTGAGCCGGCCCCACAGGCAGCTGGGACCTCCGAAACATTTACTGTAAATGGCCTATCTTTTGACACAACATATTTCTTTGCCATAAAAACAGCTGATGAGATACCCAACTGGTCCGATATATCCAACAGCCCAGGTGAAACAACTTCAGAAGTAACATACCAGTATATATGGTTGGAAGCAGAAGATGCTGACACATTAACAGCAGATTTTGAGGTTGCAAGTGACGCATCAGCTTCTAATGATGAGTACATATGGATACCTGAAGAAATATCCTGGAATCCAGGCAAAGGATCTGCTACCTACACCTTAAGCATAACTTCACCAGGTGAGTATGTTATTTGGGGCAGGGTATTGGCAGACACAACAGAAAATAATTCTTTCTTTGTCCGGATCGACGATAGCCCTGCTGCACTTTGGACGATGGAAACATCACCTGATTGGGCATGGGATAAAGTAAATCATTGGGGTAGCGGCACGGAAACCGACCCTGAAATTGATCCGGTAACAGTCATATTATCTGCAGGTGACCATAATCTGATAATAAAGCAGAGAGAAAGTGGTACAAGACTGGACAGGTTATTTATAACAAATGACATGTTCTATAACCCTGATGATGAAGAAGATGACACAACTCCCCCAACAATAATACCAACATCAACACCCACACCCACACCTACACCAACACCCATAACATCACCCACTCCAACAATACCACCAACTACAACCACCAACATCACTCCACCACCGGATGAAGATGGCTGGAATAATATCGCTTCGGTGACTGTAATATTCTTTCGTAGTGGCAATGGTGGTTCTGACGTTAGTTATACTGAATATTCTAAGACATCGGAACTGGGACCGTGGACAAGAATAGATATCAGTTCAGTTACAGGTCAAGATGCGGCAAACGTGACAGATGTCAGTGAGGATACATTTAATGTAACCGTATCAGGTGAGGGAAATACAACTCTCTGGTACCATACGGTGGATGATAATTCTAATGTTGAACCCACTAAAAACGTTACTGTAAGGATAAAATTGACAGATGTGCAAAAAGGTGATGTTAATATGGATGGTTCGGTTGACTCTGAAGATGCGGCATATATTTCAAATCACGCATTGGGTGTAGAGGGATACGAAGAGATTGATAACGAAGTGGCAGATGTCAACGAAGATGGAATAGTTAATCTTGCTGATGGGGCATATATCCTACAGACCACGCAATGAATGTGGGTGGACTTGAGGTTTTTGATTGTTTTTCGGTAATGTCCTACGCTTAAATAGTTAATGGAAAATAAAAAGAATTCACGCCACCTGAAGGTATGATTTGTTAACCGGACTTTATAAGATATCGCAAAAACAATCCACCCGGCTACGAAAGTTGTAGGGTCTAACGAAATTTTAATTTACCCAAGAATATACCCGCCAAGCTGCAGCCTAAAAAACACCTCCGCAATCTCTTTATTCATATCTTCGATCAAACCAACTTCTTTGGCGGCTTTCATGAACGCAGCAGGTTTTCCGAATGAGTATAATGCGATTCGCGTTGGTTTACTCGATGTAAGTAACTGATACACTTTGTCCGCCGATCCCACGGATTTCTGGATAGTTTGAACTACTTTGCCGTTTATGCGCTCGTTTTTGATGATGTAGAGGTACTTACGGTTGTTGATTGTCTTGATCTTGAAATGCATGATGGTATTTAGACTGTGCACAAAAAAAGTCTCAGGATAGCGAGTCTATCATGATTTTATAAAGTCCGGTTCGATGGGTCATAACTCGCCACGGTCAAAAATTAGAAAGGTTATTTCTAATAGTGGGGCTGAGCGGAAGCGGATGTCTCACACAGGTTTGGAACGGGTGGTAGCCCTTCCAAGAGATGAAAATGCATTTAAACTTTCCTATGCGTTAAAAAACAAAAAAATAATAATTTTTTAAAATTTTTTACGTTAAGTGGCCATTTCAATTCATCATAAACAGCATGCAGAGCCACAGGTATAAATTATGCCCGAATTATTATAATTACACAGGCTTCCACCCCCGCATTGCTTTGTCTCTCGAGACTCGAGCTTTTTTAACCCTAATTTTAGTTCTTTCATTTTTCCTTTCACCCCCTTTTAGTCTTTATTAAAATATAAAGATATATGTTTCAACAAGAGTCTTTTGTTAAAAATGAAGGGGAAAAATCCCCCCGCCTCTTGAAATATGCTTATCTACAGCATCCGGACGAACAGCAGTCTGCTGCAGAGGTCGAACTGCAGATGCCACCCTCACTTTGGCATGTTTGTTTTGTCTCCCTGTGCTCAAGCTTTCTTACCTCTAATTTCAATTCCTCCATCTTTTCTCACCCCCATAATTTTAAACTCCTCATTTTCCCATCTATTAAAAAAAACTTACTCAACCTTTTTCTGTTAAAGCATTTGCAACCTTAACAACATCCGGACGTGCAGCATGCGCCGACCATGTCTGTTCCACAAGTGTCGCCAGTATTTTGACACATCTGCTTTGTCCGCCTGCGCTCAAGCTTCCTCACTTCTAATCTTAACTCTCTCATTTTTTACACACCTTTTCTCTCAATTTTATATGGGGGAGTAATACGCCAACCACCCCATTATCTTTTAATGTAGGCTCATAATCAACAGCATCCAGATGTACAGCAACCTGTATCAGCGGTCGAACTACAGATGCCACCCTCACTTTGGCATGTTTGTTTTGTCTCCCTATGCTCCAGCTTTCTTATCTCCAATATCAGCTCTTCCATCTTTTCGCACCTCCAAACTTTAGATCCCTTATTTTTCAAATCCCTTAAAAAAAAATCTAATCGTCACCTGTATAAAGCATGCGCAACCTTAACAGCATCCGGATGTGCAGCACTCGGCACCCATGGACGTGCCAAAGGAATCACCCGTGTTCTGACACATACCACCTTTTGTCTCCCTATGCTCAAGCTTCTTGACTTCTAATTTTAATTCCCTCATCTTTTTCACCTCCTTAAGATTCATTTATTTTTAATCCAGCGCCATTATTTTTCCACCTCAAACGTGGTCACCTCATGAACAACATCCAGAATTGCAGCACTCGCCAGTGCCAGATGTTCCACAGGCATCGCCCGTATTTTGACACATTTGCTTGGTCTCCCTGTGCTCAAGCTTCTTGACTTCTAATTTTAATTCCTCCATTTTATCACCTCCCAAATCCGAATTATCTCTTTTCCCTCACTTAAAATATAAAATTCTGCCTCAATCTGTTAAAGTATGCTCACACTCATGAACAACACCCGGATGTACAGCAATCGGTTCCAGAAGTTGAAGTGCAGATGCCACCCTCACTTTGACATGTTTGTTTTGTCTCTCTGTGCTCAAGCTTCTTCACTTCTAATTTTAATTGTTCCATTTTATCACCTCCAAAATTTTGCTTGTTTTACTTCATAATTAATAGGATATATAATTTATGTTTGTTTATAACATTGTAAATAATCAACAATAACAAAGTAATATAAACCTGTTGTAGAATAGTATGTAATCGTGATAAACTGGGACAAATTGCCACATATCAATTGTTTTGCCCCTCCCCTCAACTTTTTACCTCTAATTTTAGTCCTATCTCTTATTTCACCTTTCAATCCTTTTATCTAGAAATTTTACAGCGTAGAATACTCAAAACTGTTCATCCTTATTAACAACATCCGGATGTACAGCACTCGCATGCGGATGTCGCACCACAACAGCTACCAGAATTCTGATTTGTACACATAAATTGTTTTACCCCCCTAAACTCAAGCTTTTTCACCTCTAATCTTAATTCTTCCATTTTAACACCTTCAAACTATGATTAACATAGATAGCTAACCACCAAATCTCCTAACATTCCCCACAGATCACCCATATCACAACATGTGATCGAGGCGAGAGGTGATGTATTGGTGCATACGCCTTTTGTCTCTTTTCTTTCCAACTTTTTCACTTCTAATTTTAGCTCTTCCATTTTATTTCACTTCCTCTTAGCTTTTTATTTAAAATATTACATCATTTCTGCAACATAACCACAAAAGTTCCTTAACAACATCCGGAGGTACAACATCCAGATGTAAGGCAGTCACATCCCGAACTCGTTTCACAACAGCCACCCGAGTTCTGATTTATGCAAATAGCCTGTTTTACTTTTCTAAGCTCAAGCTTTTTCACTTCTAATTTTAGTTCTTCCATTTTTTCACCTCCAAATTATGATTAACGATGATAATAGCCTGTATAATAATTCATATATGCCTGAAATATTTCACCCATATCAGCACATGTAAACGAAAGAGGGGGGGCCGTACTGGTACATACCGTTTGTTTTGTATCCTTTCTTTCCAACTTATTAACTTCTAATTTGAGCTCTTTCATTTTATTTCATCTCTTTCCCTTTTTAACTAACATTAATGATGATCTACTTGATAGGATTATATCATAATAAAATTTTTGATTTTTAATTACAATTTTATTATAAAAATTAAATAAGGTATAAGTTATATAATTATACTAAATTTTCGAAAGATTTATACGTTAATATATGCTTAGTTAATTCATATACAGTAATGACTATCACAAATAAAGATGTCATTATCAAGAGGGATAAACTCCATGATCTCCGAAAAAACACATGAAAAAGTATATGCAAGTTTAAATAGGCCAAAAACAGTCGTTGAAGAGATTCTTAAAAAGAGGGCGGGTGATATAAACAAGATAATGGTTGAAATGATCTCATTTTTAGAACCGGCTGAGCTTCGAGAAGCGGTCGGACATCTGATATCTGCCGGTGGAAAAAGGGCAAGAGCTGTTATTTCGCTTCTTTCCTGTGAAGCTGTTGGGGGAGAGCAAAAATTTGCACTTCCAGCCGCTGTATCATGCGAGTTTATTCACACGGCAAGTCTGGTTCATGATGATATTGTAGATGTTAATGAAACGAGACGTGGAAAAGAATCGGTTCACATAACATGGGGCGTACCAACCGGTGTACTGGTTGGAGATCTGCTACTTGCGATGGGTACAAAGGCGATGCTTGATATTGCAAATCGTGTTGCAATTTTCACACCCGATGAAGTCAGTATGACAAATATGTCTAAAAGTGCCTTTGACGATGCCCTAAATACGTTATCCATATTCACAGATGCCTGGATAACTCTCTGTCAGGGAAAGGAAGTAGACGTGGTTCTTAAAAAGAAAAAGTATGCATCCGAAGAAGATGTAATCAAAATGATGTATCAAAAAACAGGTGTTTTATATGAAATAGCCGCAAAAAGTGGTGCAACGGCAGGAAATGGATCCACTGAAGAAATAAAGGGATTGGGGGACTATGGAAAGCTAATGGGGCTTGCATTTCAGAT
>DAOWMC010000058.1 GCA_030643285.1 Methanobacteriota archaeon
CGTTATCAAACGAACCATCGAAGAGAATCCTTCGTATTCCTATTTTATTAGCAACGCCCCTCTAAACACCCGATTGAAAACTTTCGTTTGGTTAAGTGGTATGCGTTGGGCCATAGAGCAGTGTTTTGAAGAAACAAAAACCGAGTTGGTGGTGGAAATCATCACGCCTTTCTTTTACACAGGAAGAAAAGATTGGGGGGTTGGTGTCTTTGGGGTAAATACGTTGTACGCTTTTTTGAAAAGCTTTATATCTGTGGTTTTTCACATCAGCTAAACAAAAACTATTTATGAATATCAGTGTCCGTTATCGTGCCCCTTTCCCTCAATTTTCGCTCGGCTAAAAATATGGAATAAACAAAGGTAAATCCTACAAATAATGAAGCTAAGACAGAAATGGTTATCTTATCGGGGGCTTCATACAAAGGCCTTGACACGGCCGACAAAGATCCGAATATCATGCCAACAAAGAAAGGAAGCACCGTATGACGGTGTTCTTTTATTACAGACGATACTGCGAAAATGGAACTTAATAGGCCTAAAATAGCCCCTAATCCGAATATAAGCAGTATAAAAAATTCTTCTGTTTCGAGTATGCCTAAGATTGATCCAAGGCTAAAATCCGCTAAAGAACCAAAAAAGATACGTGCAAATGTTCTTACGGTTCCCATGATCGCAAAATATGTCCCCATTATTAGAAGCACCATCGAACCGCTTATTCCGGGCATGGCCATCGCAGCTAATGCAAAGAAACCACATATAAAGACATACCAGGGCGATAAATTAGCTGCAAGGGTTATTTCCTCTATACTCGTGGCATAAACGGTAATAATTACCGTGATACTAAATCCCAAAGCCCCAATAAGTATCTGCTTTAAACCCCGTTCCTTACATTCTTTAATCGGTCTATGAACAGATGCCAGAATTAGTCCGCAAAATAATGCGGCAACATGGAGTGGATATTTTTCACTGGCAGGTACAACCATCTCAACGCCAAAAAGCCACCCAATAACGACGCCAATTACAATAGGAATTAAAAACTTTATGTTAAGTTTTTTTATGGATGTGATCAGATCTTCATATATTCCTATGATCAGGGCTATCGTCGCCCCACTTACACCTGGAATCGTGTCTGCGATACCTATGCAGAAACCACTGAGGACATTTAAAATTTCATTCTTTTGCACGGTATACCCAATGCTTTTTTAATATTTAATACCACCGAAGGTGGCGATGGATACCATAAAAAACCTGTTGAGGGTTGATAAACCGTTTTGACACCATTTAAGGCTAAAAATTGCCCGTTTACAGTTAACGAATGATTTGAGAAATACACAGGAATCGTTCTATTGTACAACCTATACTTAAAAAGAATGTTGTGTACAGTGTAACGTTATGGAAGTTATTTCCAAGTATGATCAAAAGAACCGTTAACGCCTGAAAACCTGTAACCATCTTTCCGAATGTACTTGGGGTAAATGATATTCTTTCTTTTATTTTGGGAGCGAAGGAAACAAGTGGAATTCCAAAAAGAGCTAAAGCTAAGAGATCCCTGCTTATAAAGAGCAGAACAAATTGTATGGAAAGATGGTATCTGATGAGGAGGGCAACTATAAGAAAGCCCATGAATACTTTATCTGTGGTCGAGTCAAATACCTTACCCCATTTGTCTTCTCGACCTCTTTTTCTGGCAAAGTATCCATCTAAAATATCCGTTGCTCCTGCAAATACCAAGATAGAGACAACAATCGGCCAATCTAACCATAGTATAGCGGCAAATGAAATGGGTGCAAGTATAAGCCTAATAAATGTTAGAGTATTCGCAGTATCCATTCATATTTATTATAAACGCTTTGGCTTATGAATATTGCTATATACCCAATCACCGAAGTTCATCAAAATTAATTTCCGAAGAAATTAGCGGATGGTAGACCTCAAAGAGGGGTTATACGCATTTGAGGTTCTCTTTAACTGATATTAGCTCGTTTAATCTGTTTTTTAGGTATTCAGCATCTTTTTTTAATTTTTCATCTTCTATAGACTGCCCAAGCTTGTCAATTTCCCTTTTATATGGCCCAAGACGCTGACTTACATGAATAAACTCTGATTTATCCAATTTATCCTTATTCTTTAGTTCTTCTTCAAAGATAAGATCAAGTTTTGACGAGATATCTGAAATTTTGGTGGATGTTTTATCTTCAATTTTCTCATCCGTTTGGTTCAGGGCAGAAATCAAATTTTTTAATAATCTGACGATTTTCTTACCCTGATCTGTTAGCTCCACATATTTGACTCTTCCAACCTTCAAGAATCTTATCAAACCAAATTTTTCCATCTCTGACAGCAGGTTTGTTGCATGGGAAAATGTGGTGTCCACCTCCTTGATGATTGTGGATGTGTATGGCTTTTCAATGTTATCTATCGCAAGCAATATGTTTACAGGTTTGTCCTGTAGAATGAGCCTATTGATTCCGTTTTCCATTATCACACCGTCTGATTAATTACCATAAACAATTATAACTATGGGCATTTCTTAAAATAAAGCTGTTTGGTCAATTTAGTTATTTGATTCAATCGAGTGGGGATAACTGCAGGAAATAAAATATAGAAATACTGAAGTACTTTCTCGGATAAATAATTTTGAGGAATTTAAGATGCAAATGGAGAAGAAAAATATTGAGCCGATGAAGTGCACGGGTTGCGGGGCATGTGAGCTTGCCTGTAGCTTTTACCGGGACGAGGTCTTCTCGACTATAAGATCAAGTGTTATGATGCACAAAGAGGAGAAGAAAAACTATTTTGGTATAATGGTCAAGGTAGTCGATGATCTGCTTTTAGGAAGGCCCGAAGGTATAGAATTTGACAGTGAAGGTTCTAAGAGCAAGGAGCAGGAGGGGGCTTCTGGAAAGCCTATATTGATGCGAGAAGAATGTGATATGTGCAAAGGTAAAGTACTCTGTGCCAAGCTTTGTCCAATGGAGTCGATAATTGAGTAATGAGGTGTTGATATGGATTATATGTATTCTGGATTGATATTAGTTGTTGATCTCGAATCCGGAGAAACGGAAGAAGTGGATCTGGAAGAAGAGTTCATACGAGAGAATTTAGGTGGTGCAGCCGCTAATTTAGCACTTTATGAAGAGTATAAGGATAGAGATCCAATGATCTTAGGTTCTGGATTCTTCACAGGCACGCTGATTTCCGGTTCTGCACTTGGGATTGCTACGGCAAAAAGCCCGGTGACGGGAAAAGTTGCCCATAGCCCACTGGCATGGTTCTTTGGACCGGAACTGAAACTCAGTGGATACGACTTTGTGGTTATTTGCGGTAAGTCAGAAAAACCTGTCTACCTCTGGTTACACGATGAGATGGCAGATATAAAAGAGGCTGGTGAACTCTGGGGAAAAGATACTTGGGAAACAACCGATTTTCTTAGAAACGAGCTGGGAGACGACCGTGTACAGGTTCTTACAATAGGCAAAGCAGGTGAGAATCAGGTCAAAAATGCCCAGCTTATAAACAATTACTGGGGATCGGGAGATAAGTTCGGATTTGGCGCCATCTTCGGAAAAAAGAATGTGAAGGCTCTGGCGTTGAGAGGCATGGGTGAACTTGAACTTGATGATCCAGAGGCTTTCCTTGAAAAGGATATGGAACTCTTGGGCAAGGTTAAAGAGAGCGTTTCAGGAAAAAAGGTCGAATGGTTAGCCGAAAAAGCAGGGATCAGCTTAGAGGGATTGGATCCGTTTATCCACCGAAACACTGCGTGTTTCAACTGCCCGCTTCCGTGCAGACCATATGTCAAGTATAATGAGGTCTCAACCGTTATGAGTTCAACAAGGGTGGCAGAGCCAGGTGTACTCGTTAGCGATCTATATGGGATGGCCGCTTTCAATAAAAAGTTAGATATGGAGGTCTCTCTTCGTGCAATAGAAAAATGCTGCCGTGTGGGTATCGACCAGGTTGTGGCCGGATCTCTTATAAAAAACACCGAGTTGGATGACGTTTTGAGGGAGATAGATTCAATGGTGCCAGGCGAATCGGATACATCGGACATTAAGCCATGGGATAAGGACTTCGATTACGGGGCATTTGGTAGTTTCTGTCCACCGCTTACCGATGACTGGAAGGAAAAGGTAGCTATATCGTACATACTCGGTATATGCCCGATATTACTGTCTGCGGTTCCCGAACTGAGTAAAGAAGTGCTTGTTGAGATGATCAACGTAACAACAGGATGGGATACCACGGTGGAGAATCTTGACAGTGTGGTTTCAAAGTTGATAGGATAGAGGAGTTTCTCCTTTTATCCCCTCTCTTTTTTAAAGGTTATAGGTGGAATTAAAGGTACTTTCTTCATAATTCATCATATCAGTTTCATCTATGTTAGATCAGGTTTTTTTGAATCCCTGTCTGTGATCGGATGGAGCGAAATTTATATCATCAAAATAGCGGATAAGTATAGGGGGAGTTTAAATTTTAACTGCTTCTTTGAAAATAAAATTGAGACACGTAGAGGATGAAAATATATGCCAAAGATAAGTATAATCGGAAGTGGGTTTGTAGGGGAAACCGCAGGTAGGGGATTTATGGAATTGGGAAATGAGGTAATATTTTATGATGTTGCAGATAAAAATTTGCCGAATTTCACAAAGGATATGGATCAAGCGATAAAGAATACGGATATATCTTTTATATGCGTCCCAACGCCAAGTAATGGTGAAATAGATTTCAGTTACATCGTGGATGCATCGGAAAAATTGGGAACGTGCCTTTCCCAAAAGGATACCTATCATGTAATTGTTGTCAAAAGTACCGTGGTTCCAAAAACAACTGAAGATGTCGTAATTCCGGTTATTGAAAAAAAATCTGGCAAGAAAGTCGGGGATGATATAGGGATTTGTATGAACCCTGAATTTATGACCGAAATCGCAAATACATGGATAGATGACAATAACGAGGGGGCGGGGGCATTTTCAAAGAATTTCTTTACTGAGGACAGGATTGTGATTGGAGCGTATGATAAAAAAGCGGGTGATTTAATAGAGGACCTGTATAAACCCCTTAATAAACCCATTTTCAGAACCGACCTAAAGACGGCGGAAATGATAAAATACGCAAACAATTGTTGTTTAGCGTCAAAAATCTCGTTTTGGAATGAGATATTTTTAATCTGTAATAAACTGGGGATAGACTCTCAAAATGTTGCGGAATTGGTTTCGGTAGACCCGAGAATTGGAAAATACGGAACTGTCCATGGAAAGGCATTTGGCGGAAAATGTTTACCAAAAGATCTGGCCGCTTTTATCTCATTTGCCAAAAATCATCACGATCCCATACTTTTGAGGGCAGTCGAAGGGGTCAATAAACACATGGAAAAAGAGTACGGTGTTAGGCAATGACTGGTGTGAGAAAGGCGGTAATACCAGCTGCGGGGCTTGGGACAAGGTTTTTACCGGCTACAAAGGCGCAACCCAAGGAAATGCTACCTGTCGTACACAAGCCTGTGATTCAGTATGTTGTAGAAGAGGCAGTGGCATCGGGCATAAAAGACATATTAATCGTTACTGGAAAGGGAAAAAGGGCAATAGAGGACCATTTTGATACTGGGATAAAAAATGAGCATACAGATGAGCTTGAAAGGATATTGGAATCGGTAAACATCCTTTACATCAGGCAGAAAGAAGCAAAAGGGCTTGGTGATGCTACATACCGTGCAAAAAGTTTTGTAGACGATGAGCCGTTTGCGTTGTTGCTTGGGGACACGATCACAATTCCACCATGCACCAAAGAGATAATTGAAAAGTACAACGAGTACAAAACCTCCATAATATCGGTAGAAAATGTACCAAAAGAAAAGATTAGTAGCTATGGTATCATTAATGGAAAAAATGTTGAAGACTCAATGTACATGATACAGGATCTAATTGAAAAACCAAAGCCTGAAGAAGCCCCGTCCAGTATTGGTATTATCGGGCGATATATCCTAACACCAGAAATCTTTGATTGCATTGAAAAGACACCGTCGGGAAAAAGTGGAGAGATACAGCTTACAGATGCACTCTGTCTTTTAAAAGAAAAAGAAAAAATGTATGCGTGCGTTTATTCTGGCAGAAGGTACGACATTGGAACCAAGCTGGACTGGCTAAAAGCAAATATTGAACTATCCTTAAAGGATGAAGAATTTGGAGATGAACTAAAAAAGTTCTTAACCGGGTTGTTGACATGAACACGAATTCTAATATGGATGAAATTGATACGATTATAAAAAATCTTGGGAACATATCCTTTGATGGTCAAACAGTTTTAGTTAACGGTGGGGCTGGCTTTTTAGGCTCCTGGGTCTGTGGAGTTCTGGTCGAACAAAATGCAAATGTCCTGTGCCTTGACAATTTTTCAAGTGGGCTAAAGTCAAACATCTCACATCTCAAAAGTAAAAGCAACTTTACCTTTTATGAACATAACATAACCGAGCCTATATATTTTGATCATAAAATTGATCTTGTTATGCACATGGCAAGCAGGGCATCCCCATTTGAGTTTGAGAAATTTCCAATCCAGATACTGAAGGCAAATACACTTGGAATATGGGTTGCCCTTGGAATTGCAAAAAAACATGGGGCAAGATTTCTATATACGTCTACTTCCGAGATATATGGATCCCCCGATGTGGTACCCACCCCTGAATCATATAATGGAAATGTTAACCCGGTAGGTCCAAGAAGTTGTTATGATGAGGCAAAAAGGTGTGGGGAGTCCTACGTCATCGCCTACAGGACACAGCATAACTTAGATACAAGAATCGTAAGAATCTTTAACACATATGGGCCCAGGATGAGGCCGGATGATATCTATGGCAGGGTGATACCCCGTTTTATAGAGCAGGCACTGGACAAAAAACCAATAACCGTTTTTGGAGATGGTTCTCAAACAAGGAGTTTCTGTTACATGACCGATC
>DAOWMC010000164.1 GCA_030643285.1 Methanobacteriota archaeon
ATAGATATTAAATGTTTCTATTTTAACAAAATTGACAATATTCAACAATATTACATACACCTGCCATCAGTTCATTACCCGAACAATGCACCATAAATAAATAAAAATTGGTGGGTCTGAGGCTATCGATTTGTGTTATAAATACCGGGTTTTTTCTATTATGTTTTAGCGTAGCGGGTGCAAAATGCATCTCCAAACTTTTCTATTTGTATTTTGGAAAATTTTTCTTAAAAAGTTTATTTTTGGTTCGAGTCCTTTCCTAAAAGGCATATCATAGACTGATTTTCCCGAATCTCACTGATCTTTTTAATAATTTTCAAATCCGTATCAATTTGCGTTAATCTGTAAATTAAAAAGGTTTTAAAAAACTATCCATATCCATTCATTTTCATTGCTATTAGAAACCCTAAAGGTTTTCTACAGCGTTATTTATTGATATGAACTTTGAAGATGATTTGATTATGATACCTGGGCCGGTTCCAGTTACTCCAAGAATACTCAAGGCAATGTCCAAACCCATGATAAATCACAGGGGAACTGAATTTTCCAATCTTTACAGTGAAATCCTGGAAAAGCTAAGCAAGATTCTAAAAACAAAAAACGATGTATTTGTTTTAAGCGGTTCTGGGACATGTGCAATGGAAGCCGCCATAGGGAATGTGATTGATGATTGTGATAGCATAGTTACGGTTGTAAATGGGAAATTCGGAGATCGTTTTAAGCTTATTGGCAAACGCTATGGAAAGACAATTCCAGTTGAGTTTGATTGGGGGACGTCAATAGGGCTGGAAGAGGTTGAATCTGCTCTTAAAGGTGGGGCAAAAGCCGTGACGATGGTCCATAATGAAACATCCACAGGGATTTTGAATCCGGCAAAGGAAGTTTGTGAATTGGCTAAAAAGTATGATGCACTGTTTATACTGGATTGTATAACCTCTATCGGCGGAATTGACGTCCCTATCGACGATCTTGGCGTGGATATAGCCATCACGGGATCCCAGAAATGCCTTGGCGCCCCACCCGGCCTATCCATAATTTCTGTTAGTGAAAAGGCATTTGAAGCAATTTCCGGTAAGGTGCCATTTTATATGGATCTACGTGCGTATAAAAAGTCTTCAAAAAAAGGGCAGACCCCTTACACACCGGCAATATCACTATTTTTTGCTTTGGATGAGTCTTTACGTATAATTGAAGAAGAAGGAATGGATAACAGAATTTTAAGACATGAGAAGTTTGCAAAAGCCATGAGGGCTGCAATCAATGCTTTAGGGCTTGAAATGTTTCCCAAACTGAACACGGCGAGTAGATATTCCGATACGGTAACCGCAGTCAATATGCCCGATGGTATAACTGATAAGCAGTTAAAAGATGGTATGCGATCCCACGGGATAATCATAGCCGGAGGACAAGCTCACCTCGGTGGAAAGATATTCAGAATCAGTACAATGGGAAATATAACTGGCGGAGACCTGTTAAGGACGATAAGTGCCCTTGAGAATGTTTTATCTGAAAATAAGGTTATAGATAAGTCGGGTTCCGGTGCCGAGACTGCAAACGAGATTTTAAACATCTAAATTCACGTTTTTGGTTATGGCTCTTGTTGGTTATGGCCACCTAAAAGAGTTAAATATAAGGTGGTGGCTAAATTAGACACAGGAGGTTTTGAAGTATCCATGACCGAATATGATGCTGTGATAGTTGGGGGAGGGATGGGGGGTCTTGTAGCCGGAAGTTTACTTGCAAGAAGTGGACTCAAAATCGCAGTGTTTGAAAAAAGTGGTGCGTTGGGTGGTCGTGCATGGTCTCGCAAATCAGGTGATAAAATCATGGAAGGTGGCACCCACATATTACCCTGTGCAGATAGGGGGGAGATGGCCAAGGTCTTGTGCTTTCTTGGCATCGATGTGAATATAATTCCATTTGAAGAGCTTCTTATTTATCACCAGGGGAAACTTCAGAGTGACAGAAAATTGATATCATCCAATGAAGCTCAAAAAGAGGTAAACAGAATAAAGGCCGAAATTCTCACAATGTCGTTTGAGCAGACTGAGGCCTTAGATAATGTAACATTCAAAGATTGGATTAACGAAAGGGTAAAACTCGATGAGACGATGGCATACTTTACAGCCAGAGCGCTTGTATTTTCAACAATAAATGATATATCAGAGCTAAGTGCAGGGGAGCTTCTCAGGCGTATGAAAAAGTGGATTGAGACAGGTATACACTCTGGCATCGTTGAACAGGGACTTGTGTCAATATACGAAGCTATCTCATCTTCAATTGAAAACGATGGGGGGATGGTACGCACAAAAACGAGGGTTAATGAGATTGTGATCAAAGATGAAAAAGTAAAGGGAGTCAAATTGAAAAGCGCCGATGGTGAAAAGTTAATTGAAAGCAAGGTTGTTATAAGTAACCCCCCGGTGTGGGAAATTTTCAAATTAATTTCCGAGGATAACTTTCCCTCGTGGTTTGTTAGTATGGCTGATCACCTCAGAAAAAACTCACTCTATCATGTTATCGGGTTGGGGGGAGTTATGAAAAAACCCCTTTACGAAGGGCACAAATATGTCTCGGTTATTGATTCACCGATAAATCACATAGGTTTTCAGCTTGCCCACCCCACAAATTTCTCGTCCGCGTATGCGCCGTCGGAGGGTAAACATATAATCTCGGGGGGAAGCACTTCAGACAAGGAATTTTCAGAGAGTAAGATTGAAAGTATAAAGGAAGGATTTTCCGAGGATATACAAACGATCTTTTCTGATTATGATTGGAAGAAAAACTGTGAGAGATTTATGGCTGTCAGTATGCCAAACGTAATTCTGGATGGTGTCCATAGAAAACCCCATCTTGTATGGAAAAATAAGCCCGATGTCAGGGCCCCAAAAATTCTGGGACTATACTTTGTCGGAGATACGGTAAGGAGTACGGGTGCAGGAATGGAGGCGCCGTTTTCGTCGGCTTTCAGATGTGTGAACCGGATAATTTCTGACTGGAAGGTGCTAAAGTGATGGATTGAACCCAAACTCTCGCCCATCTAATTATTATGTCCAAACTCAACATAGCCTTTTTTTGAGATTATCTGCATAAGGTTTTTGTTATCCATGGGTTTAGTTGGGTGGGAGTGATTAAAGTTACCCATACTATCTTGTGGAGCTCCATTTTTTTTAAAGTGGATTGGAGAAATAAAGTAGTTCTAACTTGAACTTCTTTTATCTGCGATATATTCAACACAAAACACTAATAATAAGAAACCCCTATGATAAAACGAATACCCAACAAACGCCCACGTGGATGCCTCGGACGTTCAGTCCGAGCGTGGCATGGATGGGGCTTAAGAGGTAGAAGTAAACTCTAAAAATTTGAATATAATATTTTATACTATTTATACGAAACATTTAAATATCGTTAGTATATATAATATAAAATATGAATGTTAAGTCTGCCGTATTTGCTGTGGAGTCGATTAGACCACACAGAATCAGCGAGTTAAATTATAGGTTACCTTATACTAAACATACAATTTATAAGGCCGTTGAATCTCTGGCTAAAGAAGGATTAGTTAGAACGAGAAAGGAAGGTAAAGAGGCATTAGTAGAACTTTCGGAAGACTATCGGACTCAAAAAATGAGGGAGATTTATATCAAATCTCTCAGTTATGGGATTGATCCAGCTGTTCTATTAAGAGAGAGTACATTAGCAATTTGGAAAGAGCTAAAACTGCCGGGAACCTTGAAAGAGCTACAGAAAAAGACGAATTATACCTATCCTTGGATCAGAAATATCGTGAA
>DAOWMC010000126.1 GCA_030643285.1 Methanobacteriota archaeon
CCAAGCCACTTTTTACCTATTATTTGCTCGTTTATGGCAATCGGCACAGCTTCATCCTTTGTTGAGATCAAAGAGATGCTTACCGGTTTTCCGGAGATATACTCTTGAAACAGGTATGAATCTTTAAGGGATTTATCAGCGGGTAGATCACATTCGTTTTTTATTAAAAAATTTTCAGCGCCACCTGCTCCGAATTTTGGTTTTGCAATTGACGGGTAACTTATATCATCAAGCATATATGTTTTCGGATGGGGGATGTCAAGTCGGTACAACTGCTCAGATACCCATGCTTTATTTGTGGCTTTTTTCATCACCTCGTATCCATTGTTCAGTACAAGCCCAAAAAATCGATCAAGTTTCATCCGCTCAAATAAAGAGCCCAAAATTATTGCATCGAATTCAATCTTTAGCTCGTCAATATAATCCTGCATCTCCCTTTCAGAAGGAATATCAAGAGGCGACTCCCCACAAAGCAAAAAAAAATCTGCGCACTGTAAAAGGTCCAAATCATCAAAATGATCGATTGCATACATTTTGTAGCCTGCTCTTTTTCCAGAGCAGACAATGTACCTGGTGCTGTATCCGATTACAAGTACCTTTTTAATATTCCTCTCAGCCATCGTTCATCCCGTAACAATCTACCTGTATCAATTAATTTTTATATATAAGATTTTATGGATCGGATATATCGATATTTCTCAGTTATAATTCGTGTTAATTTATGCCTATAGGAAGTTATTTCTATCTACACATTAAAAGTTTGCAACAACTGATGTTATTGATGGTGAGTAGTTAAAATGATTGGCGAACTTTCAGGCGATAGAGTTGTGTTCGATAAAGATGCATCATTAGAATTGCCGTATTATGGAAGGAAAAAGGGCAATATGCTTCTTTTTTCACTTGAAGAGGCCGCATACTTGATGGAACACAAAAAAATATCCGTTGGCTTTAAAAATAAGGAATTGAGCGTAGATGAATTTATAAAAACATCCTCTGGTATTTCTGATAACTTTGAGTTGAAATATATAGTCTATAAGGACTTGAGGGCAAGGGGTTACTTTGTACAACCGAGTGCAACTGATTTCAGGGTTTATCCAAGGGGTGGAAGGCCAAATGAAACTCCTGCCAAGTATTTTATGTATGTAATTTCTGAAAGGAGGCCCATAGGGTTATCTGAGCTATTAAAAGGTGTTATTTCAGCAGAAAATGTTAGAAAGCAGATGATTCTATCAATAGTTGATGAGGAAAGTGACACAACGTACTATGAAATTAAAAGTGCGAAACTATGCGGTGGTAAGAATGGATTTTCAGCCCGTAAAAAAACTGCCACTTTACTTCACGATAGGGTAATTGTATGGGATTCTGATTTTTCTTTCGAGCTTGATTCCAATGGATTTTTTGGCAAGTTTATTGATGAAAATAGACTGCAACTATCATTAGTCGAATCGGCATTTCTGTTGAAAAATGAATTCATAAAAATTGTGGACTTAAACGATAAAGAAATAGGCCTAAATGAATTTATAAGACTTGCTTCTAAAATAGAGGGTGATTTTTCAATAAAATTCGACGTTTATGAAGATATAAGGAATAAAGGATTGATTGCTAAAACCGGTTTTAAATTCGGATCTCATTTCAGGGTTTATGAAGATATTTCAGAGACAAAATCACATTCCAAGTATCTGGTTCATGCAGTTTCACCCGAACATATTTTCCTATTGCCTGAGATGTCAAGGGCAATTAGGCTGTCGCAGACAGTAAAAAAGAGGATGCTTTTTGCATATAAGAAAGATGGGGGGATCAGATATATGGAGGTGGGAAGAGTTAAGATGTGATTTATGTGTTAACAAAGTATGGTTGAGCAGGTTTCACACTGAGAAAACCTTTATATACATTCTATTACATCTAATTATCATCCTATTGATAAAGGGGGGATTCAAACATGGACGGAAATCAATTAAAGTTTATGGCACTGTTTTTAGTATCTGTGTTTATTGTATCGACTGTTCCAGCGATAGCCGATACGGTGGATAATGTGAAATCATGGGTCGATGGTGGAATAACACCTGCTCCACAGGTGATGGTATCAGGTTATTCGGTAAGTCCCGAGATACTGATGCCAAACGATGAGGCAATTCTTACGGTTACACTTAAAAATACACAGGATAGGACCATAACCGGTTGGAATCGTCATTTAAGGTATGAGGGTTATGGGGAACAAAACTATCGTGAGGGGCCAATTGTTGATGCTTCTACATCAAAAACATATACAATGGATGCATACATAGAAAAAGCATCCATCTCTGATTACAGTATCCTTGCAGGTAAAAATGTCAAAGTGTACAATAAATATAGCAATGTTGGTGTCATCGGACCCGGTGAAGAATTGGACCTGAATTTTAAGATAAAGGTGCCTTCTGAAAATGGCATATATCTAGTAAAGTTTTTTGCGGATATTGAAGACATAAATGGTAACAACAGTAAAGGTATAAGATATCAGATTCCACTGATCGTGAGCAGTACCGTTAAATTGTTTCCTGAAAAAAATGTGACCACCGCCGTTGAAGCGGGTAGCGTGATTGGAATTGATGTCGCAAATACGGGAGCAGGTGCTGCAAATAGTGTTATTGTTACCTCGTATGCAAATGATAATATAACGTTTAAAGCAAAAGAGATTTACATCGGTACGCTAAAACCCGGCGAGTCAAAGTTTGTGGAATTCGAAGTGAATGACATCCCTGACGCTGCTGAAAAAGAAGAAGTAGCCTTTAAGGCCACATACAAAAACGGGATTAATTTACATGAATCGGAGGAGCTAAGGATATATCTTGACTGCAGAGCACCGTCATCAGACCCCTCAGAGGGTACAAGGTTATTACATAAAACGCTTAAATACTTGATTCATTTAAGCGGAATTTAATATTTTTAGGGTATTGGAATTATAGGATTGGGGGATAGGGATAAAAGAGATCTACCCTCATCCTTTCAATACAATTTCAATATTAACGTTTTTTGGGACCTGAATCCTCATTAGCTGCCTTAATGCACGTTCATCTGCATCTAAGTCAATTAATCTTTTATGAGTTCTCATTTCCCAGTGGTCCCATGTTGCGGTGCCTTCCCCATCGGGGCTCTTCCTACATGGTACAACGATCCTCTTTGTTGGAAGTGGAATGGGGCCAGACATCCCAATTCCGACCCTTTCTGCAATCATTTTAACCTGGTTACAGATGCTATCCAACTCTGCCGGGTTTATACCCGATAACTGTATTCTTGCTTTCTGTGTCATAGTCTATTCTACTTTTAATCTTACTTTTTCTTAACGTCGATGACCATTCCCGCTGCGATTGTGGTTCCCATATCTCTTATGGCAAATCTACCAAGCTGTGGAATCTCTTTAAAATTTTCGATGACCATGGGTCTTGTTGGCTTTACCTTAATTATTGCAGCCTCACCAGGTTTTATAAAGTCAGGGTTCTCCTGTTTTACACCACCGGTACTCGGATCGAGCGTCTTTTTCAATTCCGTAATCGTGCAGGCAACCTGCGCTGTGTGGCAGTGGAATACAGGGGTATACCCCGCAGTAATTACACCCGGGTGCTGTAAAACAATTATCTGTGCGGTAAATTCATCTGCAACAGTTGGTGGATTGTCTACAGGTCCACATACGTCTCCCCTTCTAATATCATTTTTACCTATGCCCCTCACATTCCATCCTATGTTATCTCCTGGCTCCGCTTTTTCTATCTCCTCGTGGTGCATCTCTATTGTCTTTACCTCACCAATATTTCCCTCGGGGCTAAATATTACTTTGTCACCCTTTTTAACCACACCGGTTTCAACCCGTCCCACCGGAACGGTACCAACACCAGTGATCGTATAAACATCCTGGACCGGGATACGCAGAGGTAACTTTGTTGGTTTATCTGGTTGTTTCAGGTCATCAAACATTTGAAGTAGCGATTGCCCATCGAACCAGCTCAAGTTATCTCCTCTTTTGGCAACGTTATCTCCCTTGAATCCGGAAATTGGTAAAAATTTGATTGTATCCATCTTGAAGCCCAGCCGCTTTAGCATTGTGGTGACAAGTTCTTTTGTCTCCTCATATTTTGCTTTATCGTAATTAACTGCATCCATTTTGTTTATGGCAACGATCAGTTGATTGATACCCAATGTCCAGGATAAAATCGCATGTTCCTTTGTCTGTGGCATCAGTTCATTATTTTCCGCCCGGTCCTTTACATCCACCACCAGAACGGCTGCATCTGCTTGACTTGCCCCTGTAATCATGTTCTTTATAAAGTCTCTGTGTCCCGGACAGTCTACAATGGTAAAGTAAAAGTTCTTCGTATCAAA
>DAOWMC010000050.1 GCA_030643285.1 Methanobacteriota archaeon
CTTCTAATCAGATCCACAAAAGCATTCGCAACTATAATATTGGTCCCGATAACCCTTCTTTGAGTATCCTTGCCAAATTTACCTTTGGACTTATCAGACTTTTTTACTCCACCAGACTTATTCTTTACCATTTTTTATTACCTTTGTTACGTGTGGGTTAATATAACTTTCCAAACTACGTTAAAAATCATAAAGTATTATCCGTGTGGCTCAAACCACTACATTCCTCAAAGTACCAATGTTTTGAATTGTAAGTTCGAGTTCATCACCGGCTTTAAGAAATTTCGGGGGCTTCTGCATGGATCCAACACCTGATGGCGTACCTGTCCCGATGATATCCCCCGCCTCCAAAGTTACCGATTTGGAGATAAAGGAAACGGTATCATAAACGCCAAAGATCATATTGCTTGTGTTTGATTTTTGTTTTACATAGCCATTCAACTTGCATTCAATATCTAGATTGTCCGGATCCCCTATCCCCTCTTTAGTAGTGATCCATGGCCCGATCGGGGCAAAAGTATCAAAGCTTTTACTTCTGAAAAACTGCTTGTCCTTAAACTGGATATCCCTTGCAGATACATCATTTAAGATTGTAAAGCCCAAAACATGGTCTTTTGCACTTTCTTTTGAGACATGCCTGCATCTTTTTCCAATAACAATTGCAAGTTCAACTTCATAATCAGTGAGTTTTGTGGGTGTTTCAATCTCATCGTCCGGACCGATCACAGCTGTAGGGGCTTTGGAGAAAAGCATCGGCTCTTTAGGGGGTTTTCCACCAAATTCCTCTGCATGATCTCTGTAGTTCAATCCAAGGCAGATGATCTTTGGTGGCCTTGGTATAGGTGGTAAAAATTCAACTTCCCCGAATGTGGATAAATTTACACCCTCAACATCGTTAACAACTTCTTTTGCGATCTCGATCGATTTTGGGTAGTACTCCAAAAGAGTATAGATGCTGTCAAGTCCCATAGGACTCAGATCCGCAACATATTTATTTGCAATTACCACACCAATCGTTGGTTCACCTGATTTTAAGTATCTTGCAATCTTCATAAAAACACCCTTTCTTCTCTTCTTGTGAATATAGATATATACCCTTTTATCTTTTGGGCGTGACCACGATACGCGACAATCTTTACAAACAATATATTTATATACTATTGCGCAGACGTTGTTTAGAATAAAGTTCTAAGGTGAACAAATATGACTACAGCGTGGGATCGTTTTGTATGTCCCTTATAGGGGCTTTTTTGGTGATTTGGACAGTGTAACTATCAGCTGTTTTTGTATTCTTGTTGTATTGGAATTTTTGGGGATTTTAACATGACTAAGATGACTGGAGCCAAGGCAATGGTTGAGAGCTTGCAAAAAGAAGACGTCAAGGTGATATTCGGGTATCCCGGTGGTGTGCTATTACCCCTGTACGATGAGTTGTTTGATGCGGATATAAGACATATTCTGGTTCGACACGAACAGGGTGCGGCACATGCTGCCGATGGATATGCGAGGGCCACAGGTAGGGTAGGTGTCTGTTTAGCCACGTCGGGGCCCGGGGCAACTAATCTGGTAACAGGTATTGCAAATGCTTACATGGATTCAATACCGATTGTTGCGATTACGGGCCAGGTGGCAACTCATATGATAGGAAACGATGCCTTTCAGGAGGCGGACATAACTGGCATATCAACTCCTATAACCAAACACAATTATCTGGTGACTGATGGTCAGAATTTGCCAAAGTATGTTAAAGAGGCGTTTCATTTAGCCTTAAGCGGACGTCCTGGTCCGGTTCTTATTGATATTCCAACTGATGTCTTTAAAAACGAGGAGGATTTTCATTTTCCAAAAAAAGCATCACTTGAAGGTTACAAACCCACTGTCAAAGGGCACCCCCTCCAGATAAAAAAGGCTGCAGAGTTAATTAAAAACTCAGAGCGTACTGTAATCTTTGCAGGTGGAGGAATTATAACTTCAAATGCACACGAGGAGCTTAAAAGATTTGCAGAGACTATAAACGCGCCTGTAACCACAACATTAATGGGTAAAGGGGCATTTCCCGAAACTCATCCGCTTTCCTTGGGGATGGTCGGCATGCATGGTACAAGATACGCCAATTATGCTGTTTGCGATACCGATCTTTTGATAGCAGTGGGTGTCAGGTTTGATGATAGGGTTACAGGTAAGATAAGCGATTTTGCACCAGATGCAAAGATAATTCATATTGATATAGACCCTGCTGAAATTGGAAAGACGATACGGGTGGATATACCCATCGTTGGCAATGCCAAAAATATCCTCGGCGAGCTTTTGGAAGTACTGGTAAAGTTAAATAATAAAAAGTGGAATGACCAGATAGAAAAATGGAAGAAAGAGTATCCCCTCGCTTACGAGAAAAAAGGGATTAAGCCCCAATTTGTTATCGAGCAGATTTACGATGCTTGCCCTGATGCCATTATATCAACGGATGTTGGACAGTGTCAGATGTGGGCAGCCCAATACTTTAAATATACCAAGCCACGCACACTGATTACCTCTGGTGGGCTAGGGACGATGGGCTTTGGACTCCCGGCAGCAATAGGTGCAAAGGTTGGCTGTCCCGAAAAGACTGTGTTTGATATTGCGGGTGACGGGGGCTTTATGATGAACTGCCAGGAATTAGCGACAGCAGTTGAAAATGATATACCGGTCAAGGTTGCAATTCTTAACAATGGGTTTCTTGGGATGGTGCGTCAGTGGCAGGAGCTTTTCTACAATAAAAGATATTCCCACACCTGTCTGAAATCAAAAACAGACTTTGTCAAACTGGCAAAAGCTTTTGGGGCTGTTGGTATACGGGTAACAAAGGCAAATGAAGTTAGATCGGCAATAGAAGAAGCGATGGAAGTTGATGAAACGGTTGTCATCGATATCAAGGTTGAAGGTGAGGAAAATGTGTTTCCAATGGTACCACCGGGTGCCAGTATAAGAGATATGATTGGATGAGAAGGTGATCTTATGAAACATACACTTGCGGTATTAGTTGAAAACAAACCAGGAGTAATGGCACGCACATCCGGCTTATTCAGTAGACGGGGTTTTAACATAGATAGCCTATCGGTAGGTGTCACAAATGACCCGGACATGTCCCGTATGACAATAGTTGTAAACGGGGATGATCGGGTATTGGATCAGGTAAGAAAACAGTTGAACAAACTTATTAATGTAATTAAGATCGTTGATCTACCTTCTAACAACTCGGTGGAGCGGGAACTTGTTTTGATAAAAGTGACAGTTGGAGTAGATACCCGTTCCGAGATAATGCAGATCACCGATACATTCAGGGCAAAAATCGTGGATGTGGGAAAAGATACGCTGACAATTGAGGTCACCGGAGACGAAGGCAAGATCAATGCCATAATACAGCTTATGGATCATTTCGGAATAAAAGAGATAGCAAGGACCGGAAAGACTGCTTTGATCAGGGGTGAAAAGTGACTTTTATACTTTTGTAGGTCATAACCTGCCTGTTGGCGGGTTCAGCCTCATGTCTATGATGGGTAATGGTAGTAGAGAGAATAATTTTGTTTAAGATCAGGTGGTGTGTGGCATGGTAGAGTCAGATGGAAACGTTTTTGAAGCTGTTTTTAACCCCAAATCAGTTGCGGTTGTTGGTGCAAGCTCAAATATTAGAAAAGGTGGCCATAGAAGGTTTGTGGCAATACTGGAAAACTATAAAGGAAATCTATACCCTGTAAATCCAAAAGAAGTTGAAGTGGCAGGAATTAAGGCTTACCCCAATGTGAATGATATCCCAGAAGATCTCGATCATGTTGTGGTCTCCATTCCTTCGGGTGGGGTTTCAAAAGTTATGGAAGATTGTGTAAAAAAGGGTGTTAAGATCGTAACCGTATTTTCGTCCGGTTTTTCCGAATCCGGGCAAGATGGAAAAAGGTTGGAAGAAAAGATTGTAAACATCGCACACAGTGGAAATACTCGTGTGGTTGGGCCAAACTGTATAGGTGTGTACTGCCCGTCAAGTGGGCTATCATTTTTCCCAACGTTACCTAAAGAAGAGGGGGATGTTGCATTCGTTTCACAGAGTGGTGGCCTTGCAATGGCATTTGTTCAAACCGGTAGTCTGTACGGTTTGGGCTTTAGCAAGGTGGTCAGCTTCGGAAATGCAGCAGATCTGGATAGCACTGACTATTTTGAGTATTTAGCAGATGACCAAAAAACAAGCATCGTAGCCGCATACATTGAAGGTGTAAAAGATGGTATGCGATTCAAAGAGGTGGTAAGTGAGCTTGTTAAAAAGAAACCATTGATCGTATGGAAGGTTGGAAGAACAAAAATCGGGGCAAGAGCCATATCATCTCATACAGGGTCATTGGCAGGAGAGGATCGCATATGGGATGGTCTATTCAGGCAACTGGGTGTGGTGCGAGTTAACACATTTGATGAATTGATCGACACGATAATGCTATTCAAATATACACCATCTACGGGCTCAAATGTTGCAATTATCACAATAGGCGGTGGTGCAGGTGTTGCAACTGCAGATATTTGCGCCGGTCTGGGTCTGAAGATACCAGGATTGGGACCGGAAACTTCCGAAGAACTCAAAAAAATTGTTCCCGGTGTTGGGACCAGTATAAAAAACCCGGTTGATCTGGCAGCCACGGCACTGAATCCATCAGCGGTAAAGAAAGTGATAGAGATAGTAGCTAAGGACGAGTCTATAGATACACTGATGATACTTGGATTGCCTGAAGTGACAATGAGTCTTTTTGTACGGGAGTTAAAGAAGTTTAATAATTCTAAAAAATCTCTGGTCGTTATAGTTCCGATAACATCGGAAACAAGTGTAAAAGTACACCGTACGCTCTCAAAAAATGGTATACCTGTTTATCCAAGTGAAGAAAGGGCGGCTAAGGCGATCTCAAATGTGGTTAGGTTCAATCGATACAGGGTTTTTCAAAAGGATATTTGAACAGATTCTTAGGTCCTCTTTTGTATTTACATTGATACCGAGCAGGATCTTTAAAAAGGAGAACTGATGAGTTGATCGACGCTGTGACAATATTTAACCCGACCGTTACAACCTTTTTTTTATCATTTTCAAATACATGGGATGGTGTTACACCTGAAGGGATACTATCCGCTAAAACGGCACCCGTGATGCTACATCCCTCGTAGGCATTTATAATGGTATTGATATGTTCACCCCTTAAAAATGGGATATCCGATGAGACAGAGACAAATTCAGAAAAAGACTTCATCAATTCATTCAAATCCTTGTGATACCCATTTCCACTGGTTTCGATTGTATCGTATCTTTTCAGGCAGTATTTTCTCGTCTTTATTGCATTTTTTGAAACAGCGATAAAAAAATCCTCTGCTTTGGAGTCTTTTATGGCGTCTGCGGCTATATCAACCATCTTTTTATGTCCTATTTTTAAAAGTGGTTTTTCAGTTCCCATCCTGGTGCTTTTTCCACCCGCCATTATTATCGCGATCATGTGTAGTAATGCCTGAAAATTTTTTCCTTCCTGTATACTTGACCAACTCGACACCGCCAGCGAGGATCAACCGCATCAGATTAAATTGCCTTTTAATTCCTTTGTTTGACCTGAGTAATTTAATCACGGTTAGGACATCATTAATCTTTGAAGGCTCTCCCTTCCCATCCAGTTGGAACTGATTCAGGTCAACTTCAAAATTGATTGTGCTTTCATCTTTCTTTCCGGGGATAACATCTATATATTCCACCGTCTTTTTAGTGGTTTTAAAAATCCAGCTTGTGAGAGGTGTTCCATCATTCTTCAATGAAAGTTGTATTGTCTGGGCACCAAGCAAGTTTAAAAAACCCGACATCTCTATAACATTGTGCATGCCCACTTCTTCGGTGTAGTTTCTTATCCAGGGGTCAGGTGATGCCTCCAAAAATTCATGAACATGGGTGCCAAAATTGTCGTCCTGTAGTTGCAAGCCCGAACCCACCGAAAATCTGATATCAGATATTCTGTCTGCCATAAAATCCATTAAAGGCATCTTGATTCCATGTTTTATCATGTGAACCCGCTCCCGTTCGATGAATATATCAAGCGACCAGAATTTTGCCATGCAGGCAGATGCCAGTTCCTCGACGCGGGCACTTGAGATATAATTGGTTTTAAATACGGAATGCATCTCATCGAATCTATTCCAGTCATCTTCAAAGATCAGTCCTTTGTCATCCAACTCCTTATAAAATTCTGTTGTGGGATATGGTGTTGCAATACCGTAGGCCGTACTCATAAGCCCTATTTTTTTTGCGTAAGCCGGAAATTGCAATATTTCTTCTTCGGTCTGGTCAGGTAAACCAATAACGAACGTTCCACCTGCATTTCCACCCCATTTTTTAATATTGTTAACAGCCTTTACATGGACTTCGGTTTTTATACCTTTTGATGTAGATTTTAAATCTCTTATATTCGGACTTTCAATTCCCATTTCAAAGCTTTCAATCCCAACCGAAATCATTTTTTTAATAACATCAGGGTGCTTTGCCATCGAATCAGGCCGTACTTTCACACCGAATTTTATGTCAAAATCATGCAGAGCTAAAAGATCGCATAGCTGATCAACAAGCTTTGGCTTACCCATAAAATGGGGATCTGTGATTTCTACATTGAGGGGTTTTTCATCATGAAATTCAACGATCTTTAGGACCTCATCCATTACGTTTTTTGGGGAACGATAGCGCTGAACACTTCCACTCATACTGGGCTCACAGCAAAAACTACATTTACCCCAGCAACCCCTTGAGGTAGTAATCACATCATGTTCCCGATCCCGCATTAAAGTTGTATGATACCTGTATCGTCTAAGATGTCGAGCAGGAAACGGTAGGCTATCCAGATCTGTAATAAACTCCCGATCAGGATTATTTATTATCTTTCCACCGTCTTTATAGGAAAGGCCATAAATCCCACTAACATCCTCTTTTGTAACCAGCTCTTTCATTGTGATCTCACCCTCACCCCTAACCACAAAGTCCACATACGGGTGTGAAAGTAACTCATCCGGAATTGCCGTGGGATGGTATCCACCAAGAACGGTAGATATACCTCGGTTTTTTGCCAGTTCGGCAATTTTTAGTCCCTCTGTGTGTTCTGTTGAAGACATTGAAATTCCGATAAGGTCTGGCTTAAGTTCATCTAAATACATTTCTGTGGTTTTTAAAATTGGTTTTTGTTCCATCTCCAGATCGATTATGTTAACCTCATCCAAAACATCCTCCATATAGGACGCAATATATTCAAGTCCGGTAGGAATTATATCAATTGCAAAACTTAATCCGTGTCTGCCGGACGGCTTGATCAATAGCACTCGTTTAAATGTCATCTTTCATCCCCTTTTACCAATGCAAATAGCC
>DAOWMC010000004.1 GCA_030643285.1 Methanobacteriota archaeon
TGAGCAATCATTGCATCTTTTACACATTTTCTAACCACCCCATAAATCCGGCTTCCAATAGCAGTTGCAGGCCCGGCATATCTTACCCTTTCAGTACCATGGCATGCAATAACGACAGAATCTGTTGGAGTGCCGGTCATAATTTCATCGCCGTCTTTTAGACCCAGATCAAAAAGAGCTGCTACTTTTGCCTCTGTTGCAACAATTACAGCATTTATCATCGCAGATTCAATTAAATCCTTGTTAATCAATAGAATTATATTAATCGTTTGGGATGAACTGGTTGAACCAGCTGTGACAATCCCAATAACATCGGTTTCCTCAACGACACATGCATTTTTCATTGATGCAGCAGTCATCATCCCAACGACCGATTCAAAATTATTCGAGCTGATAAATGATTCAAATACACATTCTGGGTCATCATCAAAATTTTTTGGGACATTCAAGTTTATTATGGTCTTTGCACTTTTGTATCCACCGTTAAAAACCGCTGAACTCAAAACCTTGAAATCCCCGAAAACGGCAATGTATCCTTCTTCTCTTTTTATACGCATCACGCATCAACAACTTAAATATGCCCGAGTCATCTTAAACTTACTTTATGGGGACGATCGAGGAGATTAAAGACTTAATCAGTAGAATCGAGCCATTGGACGAGGATGCGATGGGGTTGGCAAGAAAAAGACAGGATCAGTTGACAAAGCCAAGATCAAGCCTCGGGGTGTTGGAAGACATATCTATAAAGGTTGCCGGAATCAAGAAAGATCCTCTTCCAAAGATAGAGAACAAAGTGATTGTAACAATGGCTGCAGATCATGGTGTAACTGAGGAGGGCGTAAGCGCATATCCAAAGGAAGTGACCCCACAGATGGTTTATAATTTCATAGATAAAGGTGCAGCGATAAACATTCTTTCAGGGCATGTTGGTGCAAGGGTTGTGGTTGTGGACATGGGTGTGTCAATCGATCTTGAGGGCCACCCGGAGTTGATTTCCAAAAAGATAGATTACGGTACAAAGAATATGGCCAAAGGGCCTGCAATGACTTATGATGATGCGATAAGATCCATAAAGGCAGGTATAGATGTTTTTGAGATGGAATACAAGAGGGGGATAGACATCGTTGGCACCGGGGATATGGGTATAGGTAACACAACACCAAGTAGTGCTATCGTCGCTTCATTAGCTGGAAAAGATGTTAAAGAAGTTACAGGACGTGGGACTGGTATCGATGATTCGGGGCTTGAAAAAAAGGTTAAAATTATTGAAACTGCCATCGAGGTCAACAAACCCAATCCTAAAGATCCAATCGATGTTTTATCAAAAGTAGGTGGCTTTGAGATCGGTGGATTGGCAGGTGTTATACTGGCAGGAGCAAAGAACCGGGTACCGGTGGTGATAGATGGATTTATCTCAGGGGCTGCTGCTCTGATCGCAACGGAACTTGCACCATTTTCAAAGGATTATATAATTGCTTCACATCAGTCTGTTGAGATAGGGCACAAAATAATGCTTGAACACATGGGACTTAAACCCATTTTGGATTTGAATCTCAGGCTTGGAGAGGGTACCGGTGCTGCTCTGGCCATAAGTATCGTTGAGGCAAGCACCAAAGTTTTATGCGAGATGGCTACTTTTTCAGAGGCGGGGGTTTCTGAAGAAGTGGGGTGAATAAAATCTAAAGCATGGGGGCAAAGTGTTTTATTTTTGCTATGCAAAATATTTAATAACGCATCGGGGTGATATTGATGCGGTACATCCTTGGATAGAATGATAAATTGGATAATAATGGCCAACGATTTAGCAGAGATTGAGGGAGATTGTGGAACTAATAACTGATATGGAACCGGCGTATCAGGCGCTACAAAAATATTTTGGCTATACCTCATTTCTCCCCCTTCAAGAGGAGATCATCAGAAACATCCTGCTCAAAAACGATGTATTTACCCTGATGCCAACAGGCGGCGGTAAATCTCTGTGCTACCAGTTACCAGCCCTTATTTCGGATGGTGTAACGATTGTTGTCTCACCGCTTATCGCGCTAATGAAGGACCAGGTTGATGCGCTGAGGGCAAACGGAGTCGCTTCTGCATATATAAATAGCTCACTTGGCCCCAATGAAATAAGAAACGTAAAACTGGGCCTTTTAGAGGACAGAATCAAAATCCTTTACGTGGCCCCTGAAAGGATAACACAATCCAACTTCTTAACTTTTTTACACAGATTGAATATAAGTTTGTTTGCCGTCGACGAGGCCCATTGCATATCCGAATGGGGGCATGATTTCAGGTCTGAATACCGCCGGTTGAAATTACTCAAGGAGCATTTTCCAAAAATTCCCCTGATTGCACTGACGGCAACCGCTATTTCGGAAGTACAAAATGATATTATAACACAGCTAAGGTTAAATGATCCAAAGATATATAAAGCAAGTTTTAACCGGCAAAATCTGTTTTATCAGGTAAAACCAAAAAACAACGCCTATTATCAATTGCTTCAGTATTTAAAGAGCCATAAAACCGATTCTGGGATAATTTATTGTTACAGCCGTAAATCTGCTGACGATCTGTCAAATAAACTTCAAAGTGAAGGTTATCGTGCTTTACCTTACCATGCAGGGTTGGGATCTGGTTTAAGGGCTGCTAACCAGAATAAATTCTCCAAGGATGATGTTGATATAATCGTGGCAACAATAGCTTTTGGAATGGGGATAGATAAGCCAAATATCCGTTTTGTGATCCATTATGACCTGCCAAAGAACCTTGAAAGTTACTATCAGGAAACAGGCAGGGCAGGAAGAGATGGGCTTAGAGCTGATTGTATCCTATTTCTTAGCTATGGGGACAGAAAAAAGATAGAATACTTCATTGAGCAAAAAGACGATGAAACAGATAAACAAATTGCATACAAAAAATTGCGTGATATTGTTAATTTTTGTGAGGTTAGAACCTGCCGCAGAAAGATCCTATTAAATTATTTCGGTGAGGCATACGATGAAAAAAATTGCAAAAATTGTGATAACTGTCTTATGCCAAAAGAAACGATTGATGGGACATCCATCGCAAAAAAGATCATATCCTGTGTTTTACAGGTTGGCGAAAGGTTTGGGGTGAACTATGTCGCCGATGTTTTATCAGGCTCAAGGAGTCAAAAAATAATCAGGAATCGACACGATGTTCTAAGGACCCATGGGGCCGGAGAGGAATACTCAAAAAATCAGTGGCTGGCTTTTATAAGGGAACTGATTCAACTTGGTTACCTTGAAGTGAAGGGTGACAGATACCCGACTGTAAAAGTGACTCGGAAGAGTCGCGATGTTTTATCCGAGAAAGAAAATGTTTTTTTGGTCAGGCCCGAAGAAAAGGTTCAGATATCACAAAAATTTAACGATGGAACATTTGACAGCCGCTTATTTGAAATTTTAAGGAGATTAAGGAAGAAATTGGCGGATTCACAGGGGATAGCACCATATGTAATCTTTCACGATTCGAGCTTGAAGGTGATGGCAACTCTTCTTCCTCAAAATCTATCAGATTTTAAGGGGATTGGTGGCGTTGGTCAGGTCAAGTTAGAAAAATACGGGGATATATTTATAAAAGAAATAGCCAGTTATTGCGGGAAACATAATATCGAACCAGAACCTATTGAGCCAGGGCATATCAAACCAAAACCGGTTGGGGAACATAACGATCCTGTCAAAAGGGTGGTGACACCCACACTGAGAGAAACGCTGGAACTTTACAATAAAAATTTAACAGTTGAGGAAATTGCAGCGAAAAGAAATATGTCAACAGGCACGATCGCTTCACACATTGAAAATTAATAATATCGGGTGAAGAAATCTGTATTGATAAATTCGTGAAGATCGATAAGCAAGTACCTATCTTGAGGGCGATCTCAATTATTGGAGGCGAAAAATTGACACCTATAAAGAAAAAGCTGGGTGATGATTTTTCTTATGAAGAGATACGCCTTGTAAGGGCATCTTTGATAAGCGACCGTAACAAATTTGAGCAGGCACCTGACCAAAACATTTGATAAGTTTAATGGTAAGCCCATAATACGTTTATTTTAGTTCAACCCTGTCAAGGCTCGAGATGGAGAAAAACTGATCCAAGATCCATGCAGTGAGCCCCCATATCATGTAACCCTTGTACTGGTATGTGGAATACTGCTGGTATAGCCCACCAAGCTTGACTTTTCTGCTTCTTTTTTTCATTTTGGGTATTGGTATTTTGACTACCTCGTCCACCTCGTCATTCTCACAAATATCAAGATCATCGAGATTTTGAGGTGCAACTGCAACAAAAGGGGTTATAATGAGTTTTATATCCGGCCTCATCGATTGTACCTCGCCCATCATTCCCAGAATTTTACCATTTTTCAGGTCTATTCCTGTCTCCTCGAAAGTCTCCCTGATCGCCGTATCCAAGAGGTTGACATCACTTTTTTCTACACGCCCTCCCGGAAACGCCATGTGACCGGACCATGGATCCCTTTCATCCTCGGTTCTTTTTATAAAAAATATAGATGTGCCACATTCTTCATCTTTTGAAAGTATCAAAGCCACAGCCGCCCTTGAAGAATTATTGTTGTTGGGGATCCGTTCCGGTTTAAGTTCACTTAATATCTTTTCCACATGGTCTATGTCTATCTGGCTTCCCGCGAGAAATGTTGTTATCATCAGTACCTCGTTCAGCCAAGCAATTTGGGCTCCAGCCATTTTTTTGCCTGATTTAGCATATCAAAATTCGTTGAATTCAATCTTATCTTAAGCCTGTATACATTATGGCCGTCCACCTTCTCCAGACCAGGATACGACTCTATCTTCACTTCTGGAAATAGTTTGAGAGCTTCTTTTAAGGTTTCAACAACATTAGACTCGTATTCGGTTGTAAAAATCCACTCTGTTTTTGATTCAACACCATTGAATCTTTTGTAAATTAAATTGAATATGCCTTTTAGCTCTCCGGGGACACCTGGTAAAACTATAATGTGTGAATTATAAATAAACCCTGGTGCAACACCAACTGGATTTTTAAGCACCTCTGACCCTTCTGGCAGGTCTGCTGTATGCATAACATTGGGATTTTCTTTGAATGAAGAAAGCATTTTTTGGGCATCGGGATTTCTAACAAGTTTTTTGTTTACGGCTTTTGCCACCCCTTCTCTTGTCATGTCGTCATGTGTCGGACCGAGTCCACCCATTACAAATATTAAATCCGCCCTAACCTCGGATCTGGATATAGTGTCTGCGATTTCGTCAATGTCATCGGGTATGGTGACGATTCTACGCACATAAACCCCACGATCATTTAGCTTTTTTGCAAGCCATGCAGCATTTGTGTTAACCGTATCACCAGTTAAAATTTCATCGCCAACACAGATAATTACAGCTTTCATTAACAACAACGCTCCCTTTACATTTACAATCTATTTAGTATTTTCATAGACTTTTGAAAGTACAATACCCACGATTAAGAATTCTATAAGCCCTTTAATTAGAAAATGGGCCATGACTCCTTCAGGAAAAGGCATAAAGAGATTCAAGCGGAATATGCTCGGTACATCTGAAATTAAATAAAACAAAAATCCATATATCAGCCCTTTCATCCAACCCCCTTTTGGGATTGATGAGTAAAATATTGAAAAGGTAACCCCCATAAGAATTCCCAAAAAAATGGCAAGAATCACGCTCTGTAGAATTAAACCCTGTGCATCGGAGTAACCTGAAAGCACCGAACTTACATTATAATATGGTACAAGGGGAGCGCCTGTAACCCCCATAACCACATCAATAATCTGATCAAGGAAAAATAACACCAGACCAGCCACCGTTCCAGAAATTATCCCTTTTTTCAGATACATTATCGCACTCCTTAATTAATGTAATAATATAGTAATGTTATGTTGACCGCTTAGTCATATTTATGTATAAATCTTTCGTTGAGGTTTTTTTTAATTTTTTATCAGCTAAACCACACCCTTTTTATTGGTCAAATAATCTTCAAGTATTATTTCTCCAAGACTGTAGGGAGTTGTAAAAAAAACCCGCCCCAGATTCTTTTTTGCCAAAGTGCTTGCAAAATCCTTTAAATGGGGCGTCCAACTAAGCATTATGATATTCAGGGTGATTTGAGCATCCCTGTAATGCAATGCCTCTTCCAAAACACCAACAGACGCTTTTTCAAAACCTATGCGTTCCCCGCCCTCATAGTTTGGCTCGGTATCGGTGATAAGGTACACATGTTTATCGCCCTCCTCTCCTACCACGGCCTTTCTAAAGGCTTTCATAGCAGATCTTATGTCTGTCCACCCCTTACAATCTATATTTACAATGTCACTTGGCTTAATCTCTTCAACATCATCTGAAAAGGTGAATACTTTTAGTGTATCTGTCGGATTCACCCGCAAAAGTTCGGAAAATGCTAAAGCGGTTTCTATCGCTGCATTAATCCTTTCATTATCCTTCATGGAACCGCTTTTATCAATTAATAATCCCGCACACATCTTACTCTGGTGAATGCTTTTATATACACGGAAATCTCTCTGCTCAAGTGTAATCCGGTTCGGATTCCGTTCCAATGACTTCATCAGCGTATCTTCGATTGCTAGTAGTTCGTAATCATCCCCGATTTCATGTGGCCTTGTAAATGAAGTAACCTTTGACCCGTATCTTGTATTTTCAGGGGTTTCATGGATCCCGATCTCTTTTTTTTTAAAGTTTTCAGTTATCTCCCGGAGGATGCTTTTTGCCAGAATATTTGAGCCCTTTGAGGTTATCTTCAACATTCCCTTTTCTATTCCAATATATCCCTTTTCCTCAAAGTTCTTTAGCGTTTGCTCTACGTCTTTTTTTGTTATGTGTTCTACCTTTTCCAATGATTTAATAGCTTCGTCCAGCTCCAATAGTGTTGTGTCATTTTTAATTTTTTCTGCGACTTCGTCGACCTCTGCTCCACTCGATAGCTGATCAAGTACATCATAGGACTTATCGTCCTGATAATCCTTTAGCGCTTCTTTTTGCTTTTGAAGTTCCGTCTTTTTTTGTTCTTCCCTTTGCTCTGCAAGTTTTTGAGCTATTTCTCTAAGCAAGTTAAGGTCTTTTATGTTGCGACATATCTCCTCTAAAGATTTCTTTCCGGTTGATCTTGCCCTTGCAAGTTCTTTTAGGATCTGATAGTCTATCGGCTCATCGATTGTACAATACCTTGATCCTCTAAAATCCCGCCTCTTTTGCAACTTTTCAGAGATTAGATACCCATCACCCATCGATTAGAACACCTCTGGAATAAATACAAACTTTTTTGCTGGAGTTTCATCAATTATCCCTTTATATACTCCTGTATTAATCAAAATTTCTAAAGCGGAATAGTAATACTCTTTTTTGGCGTTTTCTTCTAGTTTATCCGGATTGTAGAACAATTTTAGCTCCGAATCATTTAAAAGATCTTTTTCTACTTTTTTAGGTGCCACACTGTAAATCCAGTCAATTGCATCTCTTACCTCTTCGAGTTCCTTGAAGGAATCGAACCTTCTTTTTAAAATAAAGTCATTCATACGCTGTGAAAGACCCTTTGCGTATTCCATGTTCTCATAAATATGGTAACCAACACTCCTTGTTGCATGTCTCAGGATATCTTCAATTACTCCATCGACCTTCTTAAACGAATCTTTTGGATTTTCCCCAAAGTCCACAAAATCGGATCTTATTTTAATCCTGCCCCTTAGCGAAAGTTTCAGCCCGCTACAGACATCCCTCAAATTGGCAACGTTTCCACATCTCATCTCAACACTTGCATATGTGTGATCTATCGCTTTTTTTGCACCCCATATGCTTGTTCCCCGATCCAAGTTGGGGCAGTATCTTGTATAGTCGATGGTCTTAGCTATGACATGGTCCAACCACCAGGGGATCGCAACTGACCTATCCAGAACCTGTGGTTTTGCTTTTAAGACTCTTTTTTTATCTGAATGTGCTTTTAGGGCTTTATAATGGCTTTCAAACCCAATCCTGAACGATTCTTTTAACATTATAGTCTTTTCAAAATCCTCTTTGGGTAAATCCATGTGTATTAATTCCAAACTATCCAGAACCGATGAGGGAATCCGGTTAACATGGCTGAATCCTTCGGGATTTCCAGTGGCTATCAAAATCAGATCAACTGGCTGTTCCAGGTTGTATTCTTCAAGTACGACCTTCTTTTCCTCTAAAATTGTGTGGAGTAGCACCTGTATATTTGTGGGTATGGATGGAAGCTCGTCAATAAATAGCACTCCCCTGTTTGCATGAAAAACACCAGTTCCTGTAAAAGCCCTGGGATCAGTTGGGCTCTTTCCTTCCCTTATCGCTTCAATATCCTTTAAACCTAATATTCTTGCATAGTTTGTGTACTCATTTCCCTGAATACGTGAAAAACGCTCATCTCCACTTATGAAACCAATTCCATACTCCTCTACAGGGTCTTTGGATTCGGCGCATCTTGGGCATAGTTGATCTTTTGACCATTTCGGATCATCGTGATATGGACATCCTTTTATAACCGGTACGGGTGATAACAGCTTTGTCAAAGACCTTGAAAGCCTCGTTTTTCCGGTACCCTCCTCTGAGACCAGATAGGGATTTGTACCCGAAAGAATTGCCCTTATAACATCTTTTTTTGTCTCTTCCCTTCCATCTATGTCAGGGAGTAGTTCTTCATTGTTTTTGATCCGCTCTAAAATCGATTGCCTCAATTCATATGTGACGGGTATTGGTTTGTAACTGGTCAGATCAAAATCTTCAATATTTAACATTTAATATATATAATTACCTGACTTTGTTAATTACTCTTTTCTTTTATTTGTGACATTATGACGTTAAAGAACACTATAGAAAGTTATAAATATCTACCTCACCTAATCTTAGCTAAAATGAAAGAAAAAGTGCTTTGCTATTTACCTTTTATGCCTAATGGGGGAACACGAATCCTTGATGCAAGCGAAGCGGTGAAATTATATAAAGACATCAGGATGGATATCCCTGATTGTGTGGCATTATACGGATCAAGGGTTTATGGAAAACCCCGAAAATCAAGCGATCTTGATGTGATAGAGATCTATGGAGATGGAAAAATAGTCTATGAGCATCAGGAGTCTGATGGTGTTGAAATTTCCATTCTAAAGACGCCCCGGAGTAAGATAGAGGAAGATATAGAATCTGACATATACGGAAATTATCTCACAACCAAATTTTGCAGGATAAATAAGCCCCTTTGTGGTGAAAAAGACATTTTAGAGTTTGAAGATTTGGCTATGAAAAAACTACTATTTGAGGGCCTCAAGAAAAAGAGGAACCCAAATGGTACGTTTATAACCCCAAGCTATGGAATGAAACTGATTACAACGATGCGGATGTGGTATGAACCGCAGAGATGGTGGAGCATATACAGCTCATTTTTGAATTGCACTGAAAAAGAAAGAAACATTGCAATCTTCTATGATAAGGTTGAAAAGGCAATGAAAAATTGCGAATATCTGACCGAAGTTAATAGCCATAATAATGAAAAGTTGTTCAGGGTGGATGAAATACGGACAGAACCACCCAAAGTGAGGGATTGGGTACCGGGTCTTTACAACTTTGCAAAGGCTCAATTTTCGGCATCTGACCTGAAGCATATATTCAAGGAGCTGTACCCAAAGATCTATGGTGTTAATATGGCACTCTTTTATGGTAGCCTCAGATACCCCGAGCTTTTTATGTTTAATGAAGGCTATTATATAAAGTGGTATTAATGGGTGTGGATATCGGGGTTCTTTTTGATAGAAAAGAGGTTGGCTTAAAAGATTTATCCGATAGAAAAATCGCAATTGACGCACATAACACGCTTTATCAGTTCATAAGTATAATAAGGCAGCCAGATGGCACACCACTTTTGAACTCGCGTGGTGATGTAACCTCTCACCTTTCGGGTTTATTATATAGAATTACAAACCTGATTGAGGCAGGAATACGACCTGTATTTGTATTTGATGGAAAACCCCCGGACCTAAAAGAAGCTACACTTAAGGCAAGACGAAGGGTCAAAGAAGAGGCAAAAAAGAAGTGGGATGAGGCAAAGGCAATCGGTAGCGAAAAGGCTTTTTTGTATGCTCAGGCCTGTTCAAGAATTGATGAAAAAATAATTGATGATTCTAAAAAAATATTAGATTATATGGGCATTCCGGTTGTTCAGGCACCATCTGAAGGTGAAGCCCAGGCCTCTTTTCTGGTTATGAATGGCGATTGCGATTATGTTGGCTCCCAGGATTACGATTCACTTCTTTTCGGATCCACAGTTCTTCTTAGAAACTTAACAATTACAGGGAAGCGAAAACTTCCAAAAAAGAGTGTTTATGTTGATGTAAAGCCAGAGATGATTGATCTGGGTTCGGGTCTGTCAAAATTGGGGATCACAAGAGACCAGCTTGTGGATATGGCCATCATGATAGGCACGGATTTTAACGAAGGTATAAAGGGGGTGGGGCCAAAGAGGGCACTGAAGCTAATAAAAAAGCATGGAACCATAGAAGGCGCACTTTTTGAAATTGGCTCCGACATCGAAAATTTCCCACTCATCCGGGACATTTTTTTAAATCCCAACGTTTCATCTGATTATTGTATAAAATGGAAATCCCCAAAAGAAAAAAAAATTATGGAATTTTTGTGCCAGCAAAATGAATTTTCGGAAGATAGAATCCAAAAGGTGATAAATCGTTTAAAAGAAGCCCCAAAGCCAAATCAAAGAACGCTTGATAAATGGTTTTAATCTCAATTTTGGGTTTCCTTGAAAAATCCCCCGACATAAAGAACCTTAAACCCGCTTGATCTCAACAGGTCCGCATCCAGTATACCCCTACCATCAACAACAATCTTATTTCTCATTCTTTTTCCAATTTCATCCCAGTTCAGGTTTTTAAACTCTTTATGATCCGATGCTAAAATAATGGCGTCAATATCCTCTATTTCATTTAGACGGCTATAAATTGCCCCAAATTCTTCAACTTCTTTTTTAAGTAATGGATCCCATGAAAATACGTTTGATCCCTTTGATTTTAATATATTTATAATTGAAACAGCAGGACTGCATCTTGTTTCCTTCACATCGCCCCTGTATGTCACACCCAAGATAAGTACATTTGATCCTTTCAATTTACATCCGGCCCGATTCAGTTCATCTTCGGCAATTTCAACTGTGTATTGGGCCATATAGTCATTTACCTTTCTTGAAAGGTTCAAAAGGCTTGTATCAGATTCGACTGTTTTTGTTATGAAGTATGGATATACGGGGATACAGTGTCCGCCAACGCCACATCCTGGCATGTGAAGGTGGGAGTAGGGTTGAGTGTTTGCGATATTGAATGTCTCGATAGCGTTTATACCAAGTTCCTTGCAGACGATCGCAAGCTGATTGGAAAGTGCGATATTCACATCCCTATAAATCCCCTCAAAGACCTTGACTGCCTCTGCAGTTGTTGCATCTGAAACCTCGATCACTCCTCTTTTATTTATAACAGTATAAATTGCTTTTGCCGTTTCGGTGCTTTTTTTGTCAACACCACCCACAATTTTGGGATATGCACCCAGGATATCCTTAATTGCTCTACCAGAGGAGGTTCTTTCAGGACAGTGTGCAAGGCCAAAATCCCCTAACTTGAGGTCAGACTGCTCTAATATAGGTAAGATAACGTCGGCTGTTGTTTTTGGTGGAAGTGTACTTTCCGAAATTACAAAATCCCCTGGTTTTAATCCTTTTGAAATATCTTTGCACACTGAAATCACAAGCGAAAGATCCGGTTTATTATGTTCGTCCAAAAAGGTAGGAACAATGACAATCATCACATCAGACTTTTTAGCTGCACCTATGGCATCAGCTGTTGCACTTAACCTGCCAACCTCGACATTTCTTTTAACGAGTTTTGAAAGCCCCGGTTCCCCCTGTACGTAATTTTTCCCTGAATTTATCTTAGAAACGACGTTTTTATCTATATCCACACCAACTACATTTGCACCCTTATCTGCAAAAACCGCTGCAATGGGGAGGCCCATTTTACCAAGCCCATATACTGCTACGCAAATGTCACCCTTCCCAAAAGCATCTATAATCTCGCCCGGTTTTGAATGATAGACTTTCATGGTTAGACTGAAAAAAATGTAATAGTATAGTATCTTCAGTCAAGGGATATAAATACTACAGTGTAACGGAGTTACCCATTTTGTATGATTCTTTTGCAGCCATTGCCACCTGCAACACATATCTTCCATTTTCACCTGAAGAAGGCGATTCGTGTCCGTTTCCTACCACATCTATAAAGTGTTCGAGTTCGTTTCTTAGTGGCTCACTTTCAATAACTTCTATTTTTTCAACCCTGTCCTCTATATGTAATTCGACCGTTTTATCGATATAATCAAGATAGGCCATGCCACCCAACCCTATCAACGTCAATTTTCTAACTTTATGTGGTGTTAGCCAGTTGGTTTCTATGAGGCCAGAGCAGTTCTCTCCGTATCTCAAAAGTATTGATGCACGATCTTCAAACGGACGTACACCATTTCCTGCAATGGCAAAAACATCCCTTACGTCCCTGTTGTAAAGGTATGATATTACATCTATATCATGCACTCCCAGGTCTATTATAACTCCAACATCTCTAATTCTATCATTGAAGGGGCCAACACGTCTGGCTGATATTGAAACAATTTCACCCAAAAGTCCTCTATCTACGATCTCCTTAAGTTTGATCACTGCCGGATTGAACCTCTCGATATGGCCTATAACCAGTTTAACATTTGCATCCTTTGCAACTTTTATGATCCTATCAGCATTTGAAAGTGTATCTGCAATCGGTTTTTCAATTAATAGATCTGTCCCCGATTCTATTACATCCAGAGCAACATCCTTATGCATGGATGTTGGAACTACAACGCTAACTGCATCCAGATCCTGTTTTAATAATTCTTTATAATCAGCATAAGGCTCGGTATTGTATTTTTTAGCAAGATCCTTAACCCGTGTCTTGTCAACATCGGAGATGCCGACTAATTCGACGTTTTCCATCTCACTGTACACACGTACGTGATGTTGGCCCATTGCCCCCGTGCCTATTACTCCTAACTTTTTCATGTTTTCCATTACCCCCCGTTTTGTGTTTTTATTATGGGTTAACTATTATAACATCTGTTGGGTTGTTTTTTCCAATCTCTTCGGTTAACCAGATTATCACACCTGCAACCGAAAACAACAAACATAGTGGTATGAGAACAAACTCAAATTTCGCTTCTCCAAAGCTATTTATCCAGACCATGTTAAACGTGGTAGGATTATAATATGCACGGAGAAACGTGTAATACATCACAAACGAGAAATACAGCGGTACAAATAAAGCTTCAAGCTTTAAAAAGGTTTTTATCATTTCTTTTGTATCTATCACCCTTGTATTTATCTCTTTTGTTTCTTTACCAGCTATATCAGTACTCATCCCCAACCCCCTGTCATTCTGTTTTCTATTACCCCAATCGTATGATAAATTGCTACTCCATCATATATAAACATATCGTTTTGGCACAAAATAGAACAATCTGTACTTAAACATTCACCAAACGAACTTGCATTTACACTGAAAATGCCGCTCAACAATTTTCACCTCTTTTTGGCCTATCATATTCATACTATATACTATTAAACCTGTGTTTTTATTCGTGACATTAGATATTATCATAATATCAAATTAGTATCAACCACGTTCAACTTTCCTTGTTTTAACAACGGTACAATCTGCCTCGCCATCTGAAAATAGCACTTTAAGTCTGTCACTTATAGCTATATCCTCAATATTTTTTACCACTTTTTGATCCGGTAGTTTGAGGCTAATGGAGTAACCACGGGATAAAATTGATAGAGGGCTTAGGACATCGAGTTTGCCAGAAAATGTATCCAGATCCTTTCTATTTGATGTGATCAGGTGTGAGGTGTTCTGCTGTAATTTCTTTGTAATTTCATCAATGTATTGCCTGTACTGATCAATTCTATTTTTAGGCTGTCGAAAGACGATGCTTGAACATACACCCTCAAGATGTTTTCTATACGATTTTAGTACCCCACGCATCTCCTGATATTGCCTGCTTTCCACTGAATTCAGATATCGAATAAGCTCCCTTTTATCCTGAACCGCAATCTCAGCCGCAGCGGATGGTGTTGGTGCTCTCCTATCGGCTACAAAATCTGCAATTGTAAAGTCAGTTTCATGGCCGACGCCTGAAATGATTGGAACTTTTGATGCATAGATTGCTCTGGCTACGATTTCCTCATTAAATGCCCAGAGTTCTTCCAGGGACCCTCCCCCTCTTGACACGATTATAAGATCAAAATCCATCGTATTCATAAGTTCGATCGCACCTGATATTTCGGCAGCGGCCCTTTCACCCTGAACAAGAACAGGTGCTATTACAATATGCAGATTTGGAAATCTACGTAAAATAACATTTAAAATATCTCTTATGGCCGCCCCAGTGGGCGATGTGATTACACCAATCTTTTGAGGGAGTAAGGGAATTGGTTTTTTGTGGCTTTCATCAAAAAGCCCTTCCTCTTTTAACCTATTTTTTAATTGTTCAAAAGCAATATGTAAAGCACCAATACCATCAGGCTGAACCTCTGAAATGTACAACTGATAGTCGCCCCTCCGCTCATAGACACTGATATTTCCCCTTGCGATGATTTTCAATCCATCCGTCAGTTTAAACTTTATCTTTACATTTCCTTTAAAAATTATACACCTTATCTGCGATACGTCATCTTTAAGTGTAAAGTACATGTGTCCGGAACTGTGAAGTTTATGGTTAGAAACCTCTCCCCGAACCCAAACGTTGTTAAGGGCCTTATCAGACTCCAATTTCTCCCGTATATATCTAGTCAGGTCTTTTACTTCTAATATTTCGGGCCCTTTTTCTTTTGCCACTTCATCCGGTCTATCAAAACCGACATCTGATGGATCATTTCCCTCTTTCTCGATTGTGAAACCTGCCAGATCCACCTGTTTATTTTTTCTGGTATCAATCCTTTTTTTACCCAAGATTATTACCTATTGCTTTAATTTTATATATTTGATAAATTTGACCTGTTCTAATATTTTTGTATATGCCTGTATATGTAAAGGTAGTGCATAATTATTCCTTAAAGCATATCAATTTTTGTATGAAACGAAGTATTATGATATATCAGTCATAAAACAAGCGCTGGAGGATACTAACATAAATATCAAATCGTATAAAAGAGTCCAATCGTAATTGATTGTGGAAGGTTTGATCCTTTTTTTTGCATCACAGTTGATCAACCGGTTTTGAAAGGAAAAACTCTTTTTTTACA
>DAOWMC010000085.1 GCA_030643285.1 Methanobacteriota archaeon
TCGAATACCTTGATAACATCAATATCAAAGAGCTCTTTTATTGCGGTAAACTGTGTATGTGCCTGGGCACCACATCCAACCAGACCAAATGACTTTGAATCTTCTTTTGCAAGGTATTTTGAAGCAACACCTGCTGAGGCGCCGGTTCTGAGCTTTGTGACAAGTGTGCCATCCATAACAGCCAGTGGGTATCCTGTCTCCGAATCATTATATATAACAACACCCATAACTGTTGGTAATCTTCTTGTTTTTGGGTTATCAGGGTACACACAGACCCATTTCAATCCTATAGCACCATGTACGTAGCTTGGCATTGCCCTGAAATCGCCATTTGGCAGATTTATATATTCCTTGGGTGGCATTATTGCCCTTCCTTTTCCATATTCTACAAAGGCATCTTCCACCCTATCCAAAACTGCTCCCATATCAATACTTCTTTCAACATCGGTTGTGCTCAGCACCAGGGTTCCCATAAATTCACCACTACTCTTTCAACATTTTTTCCTCATACTTTATATATGGCTCTACATCATCTCGATTTTTAGCCGCCTTAAGTAATTCAATTGCCAAAATTCTCTTCATTGTAAAATAATCTTTTAAACTACCGCATATATCTTTTACAACTTCATCTCTTCTGGGACATCCGTTCCTCCTCAAACAGCAAAATGCCAGAGAGTTAAAGCATACATCCTCGCTATCCCATCCCATCTCCTCTGTGAACCTTCGTTTTATATCAAGATACTCTTCCTCCGAGAGCCCTATATCTTCAAGCACCTTTTTCCTTGTACACTTTTGCTCATATGCGAGAGGATATCGTGGGTCGCAGCAGAATGTCAGCGCCCTCGGATCACCGCCAAAACATAAAGGTACAGGTGCATTTTCCCAGCCAGGTACAGTCCTAATACGTGAATTGTCGAACATTAAAGTAACCCCTTACTAAAGATGAAGGGTAATTAGGTGTTTTCTTATCTTAACACTTATTTTTTCATAATACAAATGAAACAATATTTATAACAGGATAAGAAATAATGAACGCAGATGAATCTTATAGGTAACTTATACTGGTATCCTGAAGCAGGGATGATGGATTGCAACACTTATCTATTTAATGAAGAGAAAAGTATGCTCATAGATCCTGGTGCAACCCATTTTCTTCCATATCTACTAAAGGAATTGGAAAAAGACGGAATCGATATAAAGGGCATTGATTATATAATTGATACACACCTCCACCCGGATCATTCAGGGGCGAATAAGGCATTTATGAAGGAATCTGGTGCCGAATTGATCGCATATAGGGGTGTTGAAAAGCATTATGCTTCAAGAAGACCTTCGTTGTATATCGACGAGGAATTTAGCCTTAATTCGGTAAATCTGAAGATTCTTCATACCCCCGGCCATGCAAGAGAGAGTATCTCCATATACTGGCCGGATGAATGTCTTCTCATCTCGGGTGATTTAATATTTATGTGTGGCGTTGGCCGAACTGATTTTACGGGCGGCGACTTTGGAGTACTCAAAGATTCAATAGAAAGAATGTCAAAAATGGATTTGGAGTACATTTTGCCAGGGCACGGGGAGATCGTATTTGGCAAAGTAAATGTTGACAAAAATTTTGATTACATTAAAAAAATATATCTGAGCAGTCTGTTTTAAAAGGTTACTTCACATTATCTGGAAATTCGGAGTCGCCCCCTTTTTTTCACAACTTTTTGATGGTGCGAAAAGTAAGTTCAAACCAGGGATGGTTACCAGGCAGCCCAATAACGCGGCCCGACCATCTCGGTTGATTAAAAAACACAGCTTAAAAGCCTACTTATTTCATCGATATTGCTTCACTTGGGCATGCATCAACACATGATTCACACTCATTACACTTCGATTCATCGATTACTGCTATATCATCCTTCATCGATATAGCCCCTGACTCACACTCATCTACGCATACCTCACACCCCACACATTCATCAGGGTCAACTACAGCTACCATTTTTATACCTCCATTGCTAATAATACCTATTCCATCTTGGGTGATTTATCTATATATTTTTCGTTTTATTACCAGACAAAACCCAAAAAAAAGCACAATAAACCAAAAATTAAAAAAAATGATTAAAAGTGGGGAAAACCCCACAAACCGACCGGATTTTTACATCATTTCGATTCCGAATTTCTCGGAGAATACGGTCATTAAAGGCATCAATCCCATTGCCTTTGACATGTCGCCGTCCATCTTGACGTCTCCGCCCATGAACGCAGACATTGCGTCACCGGTTCCTGTCATAAGATTGAGCATTATATCCATTGGTATTTCCATTGTCATGTCAGCATCGTCAGCTAACTCTGTACCCATGGACATTTTACCATCCTTGATTGCCATGCATATTGTCATGACATCTCCAGCTTTAACGTTTATTGCCATATCCTCTGCGCCTTCTAATTCCTCTGCAAGCTCCTCATCCGATGAGATTATTTTATCCATAAGCTTCATCATCGTAGGCATTATCTTTGGAATGTTCTCTGCCATTTTTGGCAAGATTCCTTCCAGGTCGCTTGGATCAAGATCCTGCATCTTCTCGTTCATGCCCATAAGCTTTGGCATAAACTCAACCAGATCATCTACTGCCACTGCTTCTAGTTCCGGAAGAACTTTATCCATTACCTGAGGTGCTTTATCCAGTAAATCTGGCAAAACTGCAAGTAAATCACTTGCCTCTGTTTCATCTAACGCCTCTACTACTTGTGTTGGAATACCTGAGCCAATTATCTTATCGGCTGCAATTGCTTTTTCCATTAATTCTTTTATATCAGCCATTTGTATTTTACCTCCTATGGGTGGTGAACGCCAATTATCTATCCAACATATAAAAACTTTTCTATTCTTTGGAGACCGTCAACTCTTCCGGTGCTATAAAGAGTAGAATTAAAAAGTCCCATACGCCTTTCAAATCGGATTTAAAAACACCTGATGTTACAATATAGGAATAGGCAGTTATCTAACAAAATTCAACTCCATTTTCAACACGGATTACACCGACTCATCTATTTTGATATAATTTTTCATTTGGGGTGATCTATGACCCCCACCCCTACAATTTCTGTCCCGTATTAATTTATGTACCGTAAGACACATATTTTACTTTATTTTACCTCTACAACCGTTGAGGTGTTTTCATCTCTTACAATCTTGTAAATCCGCCCGGGTAAATCCTGCAATCCCTCTTTTAGCGTTAAAATCACCGTTTGCCTATCCATTTCCTCTTCTATCAATCTTTTTGTCCTCTCAAAGTTTTTTTCATCGAGTAGCGAATCGATTTCGTCAAGAACAAGTGGAAGATCAAAACCCCTTGCCACCATCCACCTCCAGGAAAGGCCCATTATATGTGTTTCGGATCCGGAGGGGTGACTTCTTACATTTCCCTGAACATCGGTCACAATTATCCTGTCCTCATTCTGCTTTGCATTTATGTCCCATTCATATATCCTTTCATAGATTCGATTGATAAATGCCACAGTCTCCTTTCTTATCTTTTTCAGGCTCTCTTCCTCACTCAATTCATTGTAAAGTTTATCAAACCAGTTTTTTGCCGTATCCATTTTTTTAATAAGTATCTCTATCTCTTCAATCCTTTCAATGGTCTTTTGATAGCGATCCCTGTCCGATTCCAGGATTGTTTTTTGATCCCCCAATCTTGTTTCCTCGGCTCTCAGCAACTCTTTCTTTTTTCCTATCTTATCCCGCATGATATCCTTTGATTTTTTAATCCGGGCTTTTTTAATCTCAAAAGTTTCAATAAGGTCTTTTAGCTCTCTTTTTTCTTTTTCTATCTTCTTTTCCTTTTCCTCATCATACGGAACTGCAATTCCACCGGCGGTGATTTCCTCATATTTGAACCTTGTTGCTACTTCCTCAGGGATTTCTATGATTAAATTTGTTCCATCCTCTGGAGGATACACATCGCATTTAACCTGCAATGGTTCTTCTTTTCTTTTTTTTATCCCTCTGGCAGCCTTCAATTTCTTTTCCCCGTCTTCCAGATTCCTCATCTTATCCTGTATCCCTTCCTTTCCACCCTGCTGCAAAAGAGTGGTCAATATTTTTGAAAAATCATCTAATTCAATTTTCAAGCTATCAATTTCATCTTTTTCATCTAAAAAAGATTTTTGGGAATCAAAACTTTCAATAAGATCTTTTATTACGTTTTTATCTTCCAGATTATCTTTTTTTATCAAATCATCAAAAAAACCAGCGTAGTGCCCTATCTTTTCGCTTACCCTCTCTCTATTTTTTATTATTGAAAAGAGCCTGTCTTTTACATTGACCTTATTTAATCCTGCTCTTACCTCGTCCTTTTGGAAAACGCCTTTTTCAATCCATTTTTTTTGAATTTCACTTAAAACATCCTTTTCATCTTTTATTTCCTCTCTCAGGCTATTTCCCTCTCTTGCACACCTGTCCCTTGCCTTTTTTATATTGCCCCTTATTATCTCTGCCCTCCACTTCCATCCTTCCCAGACGCTTGCCTGCAGTTTATCATCATAGGATATTGCACCAATCAAACTCTGCTCATTTGACATAACAACATTCATCAGCCCGGGTGTTATTCCTATTTCTTCTTCAAGAATCATTTTTACATCGGTATCCCTTCTTGAAATTGGCTCGCCCCACCCACCTTCTTTTTCAACATAAAGATCAACTTTTCCACCCCGCTTACCAAACTCCCTTTCTATCCTGTATCTTTTGGCACCCATTTTAAGTGTCAATTCCACAGAACCCCTGTCAAAACATGTAAGTAACTCTTCTGACCTCAGTTTCCAGCTATCATGAAGTTCCCGCTCCCTTCTACCTGTCCCGTACAGGGCTAACATGATCAGTCTTGCTGTCAGTGTTTTTCCCTGCCTGTTATCCCCTATGATTACAGTATATCGGGGATCAAACATTATCTTAAAGTTGCATCCCATGAGGTTCTCCACCTTCAAAGATTCAAAGATCATTTCGTGTCACCTATAACACTTGATTTTTTAATCCTTTCAATAAGCATCCCGCTGTCAAAGGTCTTTTTTTCTATAAGGTCAAAGACCTCCCTGTAAAACTCCCTTATTTTGGGAACCTCCGACTCCAACTGTTTCAATGCATCTTCCACGGATACATATTTAAGATCCTCTTTACTCAGGTATGCACCACCTCCTTTCAGATTTTCTACCCGGAGGATGTTTCTACTTTTACCGTCGTAAAAACCTGAATAATACTTTTTTTGAATACCTGAAAAACCTACATCTATCCGCTCATCGCCTTCTTTTAGTGTTCCTTTAAGATAAACCCGAACTATGGTACGCTCGGGCTCTGAAATATCTGATAATAACTCGGAGAGCTTTATCAAACGCTCACTTACAAGGCTTGCCCGCACATCCGTAAAATTCAACCTGGCAGTTGCTATTTTTATACCCATGTCAACGGGCAAAAAATTCAGATGTCTTTTTTCTGTGTCCAGGATATAAAAGCCAAACTTACACCCCACCTCTTTTATCTCTGGCTTTTCATCATGGCTGTCCCAAAAAATCTCTATATCACTACCTTCGTACCCTGGCCGCCATGGAAGTGTCGAGGAAAGGCACCAGACATTAGGAAATATTTTTTTATAAACATGCTGGTGACCGTTAAATACCATGTCAAACCTTTTGGATATCCCTTCCATGACATCTCTTTTTATGTTTTCGGCACCCACA
>DAOWMC010000206.1 GCA_030643285.1 Methanobacteriota archaeon
CACTATACCCCGTACTTAAGGTACCGGGCTTGTTAGCGATTCTACATATATAAGGATTTCCCTTGTTGTGCAAATCGCTTTGAATCCTTATATAAATTCCCCCCCACCTTTCACCTTTGTTTTAAGGTAAACACCGTTTCAAGAATAGAGGGGATAGATATGACAACTGCCCCATAAAAATGTAGGAACCATGCCACTTCTATGTCTATACTTATCTGGTGTATCATAAAGGTCTTTTGCAAGCGTGGGATGAAAGTAATCATAATTTAGAATGTTAAGATAATTCCTTCGATCCCAAATGAGAAACAGTCCATCCCAATCTCCGTTTGACTATATAATGCACAATTTAGCTTCTTTTTGCTTCGCTCTAAAAAATGAGAAAACCAGTTAATCATCAGGATTTAATGATTAGTCCACTGAAGTCTGGTTTTTAAAAATATTTATTTGAATCAAAATTAGAGCTATATTTGGCATTCTTCTGAAAATCCTAAACGAATTGATTGATTTTGGCTCAAGATAGAAACGTAAACCCTTTATTTGTACTTTAAAGCGCAGATGTGACCGTAGGAAGCTAAACAAATACACTTACAAACCTAAATATACTTTCCAACCAAAAGATCCAGTCTATCCTTTGTTTCTTTTGGAATAACATCTCTATCTGTAATAATTGCATTTTCAAGTGCATTTTGGCAGGAACAGTTTTTATCAAGTGATATTTTTGGTATTGCATCCATAATTATATCTCTAACAGTCGTTTCATTCTTTTTAACGTTGGATATGACAATTTCAATATTTACCTCTTCATCTTTCCAGACATCGTAATCTGTAACAGTTGCAATTGTAGCATAGCAGATCTCTGCTTCCCTTGCAAACCTTGCCTCGGGTATTGCAGTCATACCAATAATGTCAAAGCCAAACTGCCGGTATGAAAAAGATTCGGCCCTTGTTGAAAATTGTGGGCCTTCTATACATACGTAGGTGCCACCTTTGTGTACCGAATAACCTTTTTCTTTTCCGAGCTGGCTAAGTAGATCCGAGAGTTGGGGGCAAAATGGATCTGCAAAGCCTGTATGTGCCACGATCCCTCCCTCAAAGAACGTACCCTTCCTTTTTGTTCTATCATAAATCTGATCTGGGATTACAACGTCTAAAGGGGCTATATCCTCTTTTAGGCTTCCTACAGCCGAGGCAGAGATAATATGAGAAACGCCTATCTTTTTCAAGGCATATATGTTAGCTTTTGAATTCAGTTCACCAGGTGATATGTGGTGCCCAACGCCATGTCTTGAAAGAAAAGCTACTTTTTTGTCATTTACAGAGCCTATGCTTATCTCACTTGATGGTTTTCCAAAAGGTGTGTCAACCTCAACTGATTTTATACCATCTAACATAGATGGGTCATAGACCCCGCTTCCACCTATAATTCCTATCTCTGCTTCTTTTTTTATCTCCATCATCCCATCATCCCACCATGCTAAAATCTATGATTGAAGGTTTAAACATCACCCCTTATATCCCTTTTGGTCTATATGTCCTGTTAAGTGAACAAATGGAATCTTATCCCTTGCTTACTTTTTGTCCAAAGTAGCATAAAGTGGCGTATGGTATTAGAAAAGATTAAAGAGTAAAGAGTACAATATTAGCGCGGTATAATTTAAACCTGGCTGGTGAGAGTGTATGTGTTCATACTGTAGTCCTGAAGATTGTACAAGTTTTTCAAAGAGATTTGTATCCACCTCTCTAATTAGGATTTTGCTTATAACGGGATATTTTGGAAGAATTCCTCTCCTAAGGAAAATTCCGGAGTCTCTGGCTAAAAAAGCAAAGGAGCGTTCGGGTGTACCTAGTACATTACCATACGAAAAGATGATTGATGCTGTAAACAATCAAAAAAAGGGATATGTTTTCTTTGCAAATGAAACTCCGGTGAAGTGTCGATGTAGATCGGCGGGTTTTCACCGTAACAAAGATACAGACGTAGTCTGTGTTGATTATGGTCATATTGTAGAGATTGTGCCATTGTTAAAGAAAGGGGGTATCAGGCTTTTACATAAAGAGGAAGTGCTTGATATAGTAGAAGAGGCAAAGGAAAAGCACATGGTCCACACTGTTGTGACTTACAAGCACCACGATATGTATAGTGTCTGTAGCTGTTGTGGATGTTGTTGCATCGCTATCGTGCCATACCGGCAGAAGGTTTACGGGACATGTGAGACTAACGGAATGGTGGCAGTTACGGACGAGGGGCTATGTAACGGATGTGGTGCATGTATCGATCACTGTAAAGGCTTTTTCAATGTGAGGAAGCTCGAAAGTAATAATGGCCATATGGTGGCAAATGCAAATGAGCACTGTACCGGTTGCGGAACATGCAGGGATATTTGCCCGACAGGTGCAATAAGCCTTGAGTGTTTGGAGGAAAAAGCTGTTGGTTGGCTCGAGGCTTAATTGATGCTTTATGCTTTATTAATGGAATGAATCTGATAATCGGTACAAGGGGAAGTAAGCTTGCGATGAAACAGACCCAGATGGTGGTAGATAGCTTAATTCAAAAAGGATTTGACGTTGAAATAAAAAAAATAAAAACAAGCGGCGATATTTTTTTAGAAAAATCGTTAAAAGAGTTTGCAGGAACGGGTGCATTCGTTAGCGAAATAAATGATATGATCCTCAGAGGGGACATAGATGCTGCGGTACACAGCATGAAAGATGTACCAACCATGCTACCCGATGAGGTTTCCATTGCTGCTGTTTTACCGAGGGCTTCCAGAAAGGATGTGCTCATATCCGATTACAAATTAAAGAACCTTCCAAAAGGTGCAACAGTTGGAACCTCAAGCACAAGAAGAAAGGCCCAGCTTCTAAGAATAAGGCAGGATTTACAGGTAACCGATATAAGGGGAAATATTAACACAAGAATTAGTAAATTAAAGGATTACAATGCGATTATTATGGCAAAAGCCGGTTTGGATCGGCTTGATATAAA
>DAOWMC010000024.1 GCA_030643285.1 Methanobacteriota archaeon
GATCATTTCTTGAATGTACAACCGAGTGGTTAGCAAGACTTGATGAGAACACGTTAGGTGCCCATAAATATATCACGGGGGAACTCGAACAAGATATCGCAGCAGCTAATAAGATGAATAGTCTGATGGCTGCCACCGGTATGGAGGAGATGGCAAAAGATCTTGAGGCAGGCGGGGGCGTGGAAACAGTCGAAGCAGGTATGGATATAGTAGATGAAACCGCACTGGATGCACTGGATGATATACTATCAGTTGATGCTTTTAATTCGTATGGTTTTCATCCGCCAATAATTAATTTTCCAATCAGTTTAAGCCCAAGTGTAAATGTTATGCTGTACGGTAGCGATGTCGACAATTTCTATAATTACATGGACGGGTTTACCTGTGAAAACGTTCCATATCTTGAAAACTGGCACTATGAGGATGGAATACAGACAACAAGAATCTGTTTTGTATACGAAAATGCAGAAGATATATTGGAAAGAAGGCATTTGAGAACGGGCGAGAAATTCAGATATCTTTGCTGTCAGCGACCGGCAGTTGAAGGAGAGCGGATGGTAAAAGACATAACGATGGACATAAGAAATGAAAGGACACCAAAGTACTCGAATTCAATGATGTTTGGTTTTGCCGTTGACCATTATGTTACTGCCGATGCACAGTTTGGTAGCAGAAGCTTTTTTGAAATAATCTCGACGATGTTACCCATGCTGGCATGTGTTAAGATGGGTTGGCCTTATGTGTGTTACGTCGGCTGGCTTCCCGAACGACCCGGGCTGTTAGCCATGATATTAGAACTGCCTATAGATATGCTTGCACCAAGGTTGATAAGCATGCTTCTTCCGGTTAACTTCTGGTTTGGTAAGTATAATTTAACACACATGGATACACATATGGAAGTTTATGGTCAGGAAACAATCATACCCACAGCAAACGAGAGTGCAGCTGGATACATAAGATATGGAATGGATAGAATCAGATATTCCCCAACTTACATACAAGCCAAGAGGGCATACGGCCAGGACGCACAGATGAGAGGTGGAACACCATATCCATGTCCGGAGAAGGTAATTATGGGTATTGAAGAAGCGACAAATGATATAGAAAAGGCAAGAAAAGAACATCCCGAATGGTTGACTGGTATAAAAGGATTTGGAGTATGAGGTGACCTGTTATGGCTGAAGAAAAAACATGTCCCGCTCATTTTGGGACAAAACTCTACAAGACTAAGTGTAGTGCAAAGATTCTTAGAAAAGAACCATTGATTGGATCTCAAGAGGTGCTTGGGGCAGTCACAGGGCTTAAAAATTTTGAAGGAGACCAGTGGAAACTTGGAAATCTTGCAGAAATGACCGAATACTACATATATGAATGTGAAAACCACCATCTGCTGTGCAGACCGGAGAACTGGGCAGATGTGCCACTAGTTCCACCCGGTACGATAAAGTGTAGATATGGGTGGGAAAACACACAACATCAGTGGTATCACAGTCTTTCCGACGATAAAAAAGAAAAAGTGTGGAAAAAATAAGATAAAATAATTCAGTGGGGTTGATCCCCCCTATCTCTTTTATTCTGTTACTACCTTTTAATTGCTTATCCAATTCTGTTTTTACCCAAAAAAAGATAAATAAATCATGTATATTCTGTTTAAACGTTAATATAAGCTTAATTTACAAAACAAAAATACGAAGATTTATAAAATTGGAAATAAGAAACATTATACAATGCCACAGGAAAGAAGGCCGTTTCAGGATGAGAGTATAATACTACCCTGTTTCAGGCAACTTTATAGTGCTTGTTACATGGGGCACTCGTCCGGAGATCCCCATGAAGAACCTGTGAAATATACACAGGCATTGATGGAAAGATCATTTCACGAATGTGTAACCGAGTGGTTGGCAAGACTTGATGAGAACATGTTGGGTGCCCATAAATATATTACAGGAGAGTTGGAAAAAGAAATTGTAGCGGCGGATATGGATGACAATACACGGGAGGTCGGGGGGACCACACCGTACCCATTAAGTGGAATACTATCAATTGACTCCTTCAATTCATATAGCCTTCATCCACCGATAATTAATTTTCCCATCGGTTTGGGCCCGTGTATAAATGTTCTACTGTATGGTAATAATGTAGATAATTTTTACAATTACATGGACGGGTTTACCTGTGAAAACATACCATACCTTGAAAGCAGGCACTATGAGGATGGAATTCAGACCGGAAGGATCTGTTTTGTATACGAAAATGCCGAATCCATATTGGGTCGAAGACATATGAGGACAGGGGAAAAATTCAGGTATCTTTGCTGCCAGCGACCGGCAGTGGAAGGCGGGGATATGGTAAAAGATATAGTGATGGATATTCGAAATGAAAGGACACCAAAGTTTTCTGATTCCATGATGTTTGGATTTGCAGTGGACCATTTTGTTAGTGCCGATTCACAGTTTGGTAGCAGAAGCTATTTTGATATAATCTCAACGATGTTACCTATGCTGGCATGTGTTAATATGGGTTGGCCTTTTGTGTGTTACATTGGCTGGCTTCCCGAACGACCCAACCTATTGGCGTTAATGCTGGAATTACCTATAGATATGCTTGCACCAAGGTTGATAAATATGCTATTTCCTGTCAACTTCTGGTTTGGTAAATACAATCTAACACATATGGATACCCACATGGAAGTCATTGGTCAGGAAACAATCATACCCACGGCAAACGAGAGTGCAGTCGGATATATCCGATATGGGATGGATAGGCTAAGGTATCCCCAAACTTACATACAGGCCAAAAGAGTATACGGGCAAGAGGCACAGATGAGGGGTGGGACGATATACCCATGTCCCGAGAAAGTAATTATGGGAATCGATGAGGCAACAAATAACATAGAAAAAGCAAGAAAAGAGCATCCTGAATGGTTGACCGATGTAAAAGGATTTGGGGTGTGAGGTTTTTGGTGATGGATCAGCAAAAAACTGTTATAATCGTTTAATTTTTTATTCTTTTTTTATTTCTGTGTGATGTTTATTTTATTTTTGTTTTTTTTTTTGTTTTTTACATTTATATCCTTAATGATTTTATTGAATTTATTACTACAAAGGGGATAAAATCCAAAAGCTTATGGCCCATGTATAGTTAATAAACGTGCATTATAAAATAAAAAAATAAGGGAGAATCTTTCTCCATTCAACTTCAATTTAAGGGGTTGGAGGTAAAAAAAACATGGCAACACAAAAAAGACCGTTTCAGGACGATACTATAATATTTCCGGCATACAGGGGTCTATATTCTGCGACAGCTCTTGGACATGGTACCGGAGACCCAAGAGAAGAGCCAGTGAAATATACCCAGTCACTGAATGAATCAATTCTTTTAGATGCTACCAAGGAATGGATTGCACGCCTTAACGAGAATTTAGTGGCAGCAAAAAAATACATTTCAGGGGAGCTGGAACAAGAACTTGAAGCTGCAAAAAGATTGGACACATTGATGGGTGAAATGGGTATAGATGAAATGGTGGGAGATCTGGAAGCAGGCGAGGCGGATACAGTTGATAAGGCACTGGATATGGCTTCGGATGAAACAGCTCTGGAAGCAATGGAGGAGATACTTGCAATTGATATGTTTACCTCTTATGGTTTTTCTCCACCGGTACTTAACCTGCCAATCAGGTTAAGTCCGGCTATATGTGTTATGATAATGGGTAACACTTTTGACAACTTCTACAACACCGTTGATCAGTTTTCACTGGAAAACGTTCCATATCTTGAGAACTGGCACTATGAAGATGGGGTTCAAACTGCCGCAGTTCATTACTGGTATGAGAATGCAGAGACTGTATTGGAAAGAAGACACTTGAGGACCGGGGAAAAATTCAGGTATCTTCTCGTTCAGAGATCCGTGGGGGAAGGGGAAACGATGTGTATAGACATCACACAGGATATAAGAAACGAAAAGACACCCGAATATTCCGGCGCTGCAATGTACGGTACGATGTACCCGATTGCGATTACAATTGATTGTCAGAGTGCAGGAAGGACTGTGATAGATCTTGTCGGGGGATTGGTGAGGGCAATGGTTTGTGATTACTTTGGCTGGCCGTATCCAGTTCATCTCATGTGGGTTCCACGCCCTGGTATTCTATCAATGTTGGAATCCCTGCCCATAGAAATGATAATACCAAGATTCATCAGTATGCTCATCACGCTCCCCATCTGGCTGACAAACTACACGCTTACAAGCTGTGAAACGAGCCGAGAGGTTTTTGGCCGAGAGATTATTCCAGCCACATTTAACGAGGGTGGTGCCTCCTATATGATGTATGGAATGGACAGGATGAGGTTTCCACCCACATTCCAACAGTCAAGAAGGGTCTATGGACAGGAGGGCCATATAAGACCACCAACAGAATATCCTGTACCCGAAAAAGTGATGATGACACTTCAAGAAGCCGAGAATGAGATTTTTAATGCAAGAAGGGATCATCCCGAATGGTTGACCGATATTAAAGGATTCGGCCAATGAATTAATCCGGAGGTGAATAAAAAATGACAGAAGAAATAGATTGTCCGATTAGTTATGGAACAAGTTTGTATAAGCGGCCACCCTGTGGAGGTAAGATCACACGAAGGGAACCAATCCTGTCACATGATCTGATAATAGGGCATATACCAGGCCCAACAAAAATAGAAGAGGCACGTGCACTTGATGACATGGTGCCCTATTATATCTACGAATGCGAAAATGGCCATACGTTTACTCGACCCGATGGGTGGGCAGATGTACCAACAGTTCCACCTGGTACGATCGTATCCCATGGATATTTTGAGGTGGGAACAATTACGAATAAACCACCTTTATGGTACACCAAACTTTCAGACGAAGAAAAGGATAATTTTTTAAAAAAGTAATACGGAAAGTGAATAAAAAATAGATAAGGTAGATATTGAAAGCTTTAAATAATATATAAGAAATAAATATAGAATTAATAAAAGATAGGATTAATAAAGGTGATAATCGTGGGTGAAAATAAAAAGGATGATAAGCGCTGGAGTGGTGCAATTCCAGTTGCTTCGGAAAGGATGTACACACTCGATCCCGAAAAGATGAGGAAGAAATTCCTTCCAATCGAAAGAGAGACCGGGATGTACAAGATGATGCAAAAGATTTACGATGCCGGACCAATGGATGTTGTTGACAATAAAATGTACAAAAGAGGGGGTATCCAGCAGTCAAAAGCTAAAATGGAGTTTACCGAGTGGGGGAAGAAGATAGCGCTAGAGCGAGGTATTCCTTCTTACAACAGGGAAGTAGGTTTACCGCTGTGTCAACGGTCATATGAACCTATGTACGTAGTTGGAACTGATGTTGCTGTTGATTTTGATGATGTTAATTTCTTTAACAACACGGCATTTCAGCAGATGCTGGATGATATAAAAAGAACGGTAATCGTGAATCTTGATGTTGCTCACAGAACCATACAGCTTAGATTGGGAAAGGAAATATCCCCTGAGACGATGAACCTGTTTATGGAAACACTCCAGCACAGATTAGCTGGTGGTGCGGTTATACAGGAACATATGGCAGAATGTCACCCCGGATTAACCAAAGATGCATTTGGTAAGGTGTTTACCGGAGACGATGAACTGGCCGATCAGTTTGATAACAGGTTCATAACTGACTTGAATAAGGAGTTTCATCCGCAAAGGGCCGACATGTTGAAGGTAGGAGTTGGTGAAAAATTATGTTTGGGTGTACATGAACCGACGCTCAGGGTCAGGAACATGGATGGCGCTGCAATCGTTAGAAGTGCCGCTCAATCTACAACAATGGCTTTTGTTGCAACATACAGGTTAACCGGAGAATCGGTTTTATCAGATATCGCGTTTTCAACAAGGCATGCTCAACAGATCAGGATGGGAGAAACAATGTGGCAAAATCGTGCACATGCTCCAAATGAACTTGGGGGGATGACATATGGATACTTGGCGGATTGTTGTCCGGCTGAATCTGCAATGCCACCTATTGCGATGATGGAAATGATGTCATCGGGAGAACCTGAGCTTATGGGAGACATGATGCAGGCAATGATGCAATGTGCAGCCATGAGTTCGGAACTTATAGAAAATATATGGTATGGTCAACAGATGGCCGGAGGAATCGGATTCCCATCTGCAGGATATGCTTTCCTTGGTGGATTTGAGGGTATGTTTGACATAGATATGTTCACCGGTGGCGGAGGAGCAGGTGGAGCGATGGGTGGCATGGGGAGTATGGCAACCATGTTAAAAGGCCACAAACGAATGCCTGCTAAATGGAAGTCAATAAAACCATTCATCCACATGGCCTGTGAACAGCTTATGACTATGTACGAAAAGTACCCGACAATGATGGAATTCCACTGGGGAGGTGCAGTCAGGCTTGGTGTCATTGGCGGATCGGGGGCATTGGCAGCATTTCTCACCGGTGATGCGTTGATGGCAAATCAGGGATGTAACTATGCTATCGCGCTTATAGCGAAGGAAGGGTGGCTCAGAACCGGTTGGTCCGGTCAGGAAGTGCAGGATCAGGTTGGTCTACCCTATGATGCTTCCTTAAGAATTGAAGAAGGTGGGCTTCCCGAGCTGAAAGGACCGAACGTCCCATACATGTCATATACTGCGGGGCATTCTGCTGTTATGGGGACGTATACCTATGGAGGAATGCTTGGCAGGGGTTCGGCATGGGCATGCAGTCCATTGGTCAAGGTTACTTTTGCTGATAAAGATATGGCATTTGACTTCAGGCATGTCAGAGAAGAATTTGCAAAGGCTGCTTTAAGAGAGTTTGAACCGGCAGGTGAAAGAGATATCTTGAGGCCCGCCAGATGAAGACTGCTGTCTTCATTTTTTTATTAAAATTGGAGGTTGAAATATGATAAATCTTGGAGAAGTTATCCCCGAATCAGAAAAGGAGCATTTCAAAGGGAAAGGACCGTTGCCAGAGGATTGGTATAAAGATGCTACTTTTCTATCTAACAAAGAGGAAGAACCATCCCCCTATCGTCTGATGTTTGATTTCATGATCGGTGGAATGATGGACGGTATGGAAGGTGCGATGACACAGATGGGTGGTGCGGGAATAATGGGAAAGATGATGGGAATGTTCACAAAAGCACCACCATTATCAATTCTCATCGAAACCAAGCACCCAAAAAGAGGAAGAGAGCATGTGCGAATCAGATTGACGCCATTTGCCATATATGACGGGCCACCTGAAGTAGGATCTAATATAGAGCCCGATATTATCATGAGGCTGGACTATTACACCTTCGTACGAATGCTCACCGGCGAAATGAGCTTTTTAGATCCAATGTGTGATGGATTGGCGACTATAGATGGTAATATGGGTGCCATGATGGAATTTGAGGGTATGTTTGAGCTCTTTGGAACCATGCTCGGTGGAGGAGACGAGATGGGCGATCTTAGTGGCATGAGCATGAGTAATCTCCTCGGTGGAAAAAGTAAGTAGTGTACTGGGACATTGGTCCTATAAACCAAGGATAAAAGATGCAGTTGTTTATTCTGCCTCTTTTCCTCAATATTTTTTAAACATTAACGATGGTTTTTTTAATCAGTCTCTTATAAGAAGACTATAATGGACAAACTTGACGAACTCAGAGATGAGATCGCGGGGAAAGGTAAGATACTGATAGCATTCTCAGGTGGAGTTGACAGCGGACTTTTAACAAAAATTGCTTATGATGTACTCAATGATAATGCACTGGCTGTTACGCTGGACACAGAAACAATTCCAAGAAACGAACTTAAGGATGCAAAGAATATTGCATCTCGTATTGGAATTACTCATAGAATAGTACGGTTTTCCGAGTTACAGAATGAACAATTAATAAAAAATCCACCAAACCGATGTTATCACTGTAAAAAAGAGTCTGCCAAGGTTTTACGAAGAATAGCAGCCGAAGTGGGTATAAAAACAATAGCTGATGGCGTTAACCTTTCAGATTTTGGTGAACATCGTCCGGGAATAATTGCATGCGATGAAGAAGGTATATGGCACCCGTTTGTAGAAACTGGCATTAAAAAGTCCGAGGTCCGTGCCATGGCCAAAGAAGTCGGATTACCGTTTTGGGATAAGCCATCTATGGCGTGTCTATCATCAAGAATACCATATGGCGAGCAGATTACTAAAGAGAAACTCATTATGATTGAGGATGCAGAGACCGTATTGAGATCGGCAGGGTTTCGCCAATTCAGAGTAAGAATCCATGGAAATATCGCACGTATAGAAGTCCCAACAGAGGATATGGACGAGCTATTTAAGTTAAAAGAGCGTATTTATCTTTCACTAAAAGGGATCGGTTTTGCATATATAACGATGGATCTGGAGGGGTATAGAAGTGGTAGTATGGATGAAATATTATGAACGTGGAAAAGATCAGGGATGATTTTCCCATATTAAATGAAGGTATAATCTATATGGATAGCGCTGCAACAAGCCTGACCCCCGAGCCGGTCTTAAGATCCATCCTGGCATATTACCGGGAGTACAACGCAAATGTGGGTCGTGGTGTCTACAGGTTGTCACAGGTGGCAACCCAGCGCTATGATGGGGCCCATAAAAAGGTGGCCGACCTTATTAATGCAAGGTCACAGGAGATCATATTTACAAAGAACACGACCGAAGGGATAAATCTCATCGCCTCGGGATTGGACTGGAAAACAAATGATCATATTGTAACAAGCATAATCGAGCATCATTCAAATTTTTTGCCCTGGTTCAGGGTCTCCTCCACCCTAAAGGACGGTGCCTTAAAGATCGTTAAACCTAACTTGGAGGGTACACTTGATCCATCTGATTTTGAACGTGTGATGGGAAAAAAAACAAAACTGGTTTCCGTTACACATGCTTCGAATGTGTTAGGTTCAATATCCCCTATAAAGGAGATAGCAAAGATATGCAGGGAAAACGATGCAATGCTTTTGATCGATGGCGCTCAATCGGTTCCACATTTACCCATTGATGTTAAAGATCTTGATTGTGACTTCCTCTCATTTTCAGGGCATAAGATGCTTGGCCCTACTGGAACTGGCGTTCTTTTCATGAGGGAATCATTGTTAGAAGAGGTTAAACCGCTACTTTTGGGTGGTGGAATGATAAGTGATGTCTCACTTCAGGATTATACACCTGCAGAGGGTTATGAAAGATTTGAAGGTGGGACGCCAAACATCGCCGGTGGAATTGGCCTCGGAAAAGCCGCTGATTACCTAA
>DAOWMC010000162.1 GCA_030643285.1 Methanobacteriota archaeon
GATCGACAAGGATAGGATACGAATATCCATGTGGTCCTCAAAGTGGTATGAATTGCCGTGAGTATCCCACTCAATAGCAGCATCTACCTAAAATAAAAATCCGGACCCTATGGGGCCCCAGAGGAATGTAATTGAAATATTTTGCTTGGATATTATGGAAGATGATATTTACATGCGTATTTTTATATTGGGTCATAGACACCAATAAAGTGTAAACCCCCTCCAACCCTCAACTATTACAAGCTCCTAAACAAGCCACTCAGAATGTTCACTTCTAGCCTGTTCAATTAACTTGCTTCCTTCATCCATCGTGACCAGTACCTTCTGTGGGCAAGGATATTCAGTCGGTTCTTTACAGCTTGCCTCCTGGCCATAAACATACTTGGATTGTTTGAAGCTTGCCGGGAAAGTGATACTATCAGATCCACACTTGAACGATGACGAAAAGCTTTCAATTGCAGTTGGTGGAATCATCTCCTCCCCAAAAACTTCGAGCGAGGTTTCCAAGTGTGAAAGTGTATAGTTAGACATCCAGACATTTGTACCCATATATAACCCCAATAACTTTGTTGGCACTGTTTCGGGCGGCAGTTGCGTCATTAAGTCATAGAGATTTGGCAATGGTACAAAGCAGTTGTAAGACTGGTATGGGAATCCAATTTTGGAGGTTATGTACATGTTCATAAGCCGTGCTATTTCCAAACCGTTTCTGCAGGAAAATTGAGCATCCACTGTCATATTGTTAACATAACCATGATAGAAGAACGAACCTTCCGAATACTCCGGGTGCTTTTCGTTTCTCACATCCTTTAATACATCCATCACCATTCCGGCCCCCTCTAAAAATGGCCTTTGAACACACATATATTTAAACTTCTCGCCTGTTCTCATATGACGCCTGTCAAGCATTGGTTTCCAGTCTTCCCCAAGATACCACAAATCGTTATGCAACTGTGTACCACCTTCGAGATGCCAGCTTGCAACCCATAGGTTTTCCATCGAAAACTCATCCATACAAACCCATGAGATATCCGCAGACATACCAATGACCTGATTGAGGGTAGAAGGTATGAGCTTGGCCGGCATGATTGGAATTGATGGAAATATTCCTGGCGTATATGCAGCAAATCGTAAGTCCTTGGTTGCCTCTTCAAGGGCATCTCCCTCCAGTTGTTGGGCCATTACACTTTTAAGGATTTTTTCACATCCATAGGTATATTCATGAAGCCGAGACATCCATTCTGCCTGTGCTTCAAAATGAACCTTTTCTGATAAGGTTTGCGTGTACTTGGTTTGCTCTCCTTCTGTGTCGTCTGACCTACCAAGCACCGTTTTAGTATAAAGCTTCCTCATAAAGGGATTGAATATTGTTTCATCTTGTACGGGTCTTTTTTTCATAATTTTCACCTACCCTTCTAAACTCCAATTCGGTTGTTTATTTGTTGTTCCATAAATTGATTTTATTGTACCGGGTGAGACTTCGGTAACATCTGCCCACTGCTCTGGCCTGTACAGGATATGGCCATTTTCACATTGATACAGGTACTGGTTGACAGGGTCACCTTTTAACTCCCCGCCTGTGGTCTTCACTGCACCATTAATCCTCCCTACAAATTTTTCCGAGGATAAAATCGGCTCTTTTTTTACGATTTTTGCCTCACATTTAGTGCCCACATGTAACTTGGTATCCTTATAATAGTATGTGCATTTTGGTTCTTCATCCATATTAATCCCTTGACCATTTTTACTAATAGCTTTTTATCATATTATCCATATATGTTGCGGTTTTAAAAAAATACAAACCATACTAACTTTGCAAAAAAACTTCAAGCTGATTCGTAGTCTAAAGAAGGTATAAATATTATTAAAACCATCCACTTATCGGGATTGAAATGAAGTTGAACAAAATTATTGTAATATGCCTGGTGGCTTTGATTTTTGCAAGTGGATGTATCTCAGATCAACCGCAGGATCAGGATAACGTAACATCACCAACGGAAACAGAAACACCATCAGAAGTGCTACCGCCTTCTTATGATTATGATACTGAAAATCCAAAACTTTTATTGGCAGCGTCCTATAACCCTCAAAAGATTCATGTGGACATGAAAGCCCCCTCATACAAACTGCCCCTTCAAACAAAAAAAATTTCAAATATTGAAAGTATCAACAACAATTTTGCACTAACCGATGGCCAATTATCTTTTTTAGAGGAAAATGGGTTTGTTATTATTCCTTACGGGCATGAGGGTGATATAGTCAAGCCTTACAAGGACTTAAAAGCAAGAGGGGTTCCGATCTTTGTAACAACTGACTCGGTTCTTCACCTCTATCATATACAGTTTGACGAGATATTAAAAGGTGTGGAAGAAAGGGAGTTTTACGGCGATATAACCGAGCTTAGCAGAGCTATGATGGAAAAGTCAGAGTCTGATTACAAAGCGTATGACGATGATCTAAAAGAAGCGGCAAGGAGGAACACTGCTTTTTTTGCCGTTCCGTTGAAGTTGCTCGATCCGAAAGCTAAGATACCAAAATTTGTTTCGGATGAGGTTAAAGAAGAGCTTGATGCCATAGAAGCCCACGAAGGTTTTAAACAGAGTGTGATATTTTGTTACAAGGAAGATTATAGCCAGTATGTTCCGAGAGGTCACTACACACAGAGCGATACGCTGAAAAGATACTTTAAAGCGATGATGTGGTATGGTAGAATGGCATTTTTACTCAAAGGCGGAGATGAATGTTTATTGAGCGAAGAAGATGCTAAAATAGCCACCATTCAGGCCTTTTTGATTTCAGAAGACCTTAAAACTGTGAAAGTGGGAGGTAATACGGCACAGGAGATCTGGAACCGGATATATGCGGTTACGGCCTTTTTTTCAGGGACAGCAGACGATCTGACACCTTATGAATATCAGGGTGTAATGGAGGATGTTTTTGGTTCTGATTTTGATTTTAATTCAAACAAATTTACAGATGATAAAAAACTCTTGGAATTGAAGGTGGAACTTGCAAATATGGAAAACCCGCAGATATACGGTGGGACAGGCGACTGCACTATACTCCCACCATTTACTCCCGAAAAACTGGATGAATGTCTTAGTTTGACCAAAGGAATGCGATTTATGGGTCAAAGGTTTGTGCCAGACTCATATATATTCCAGAACTTGGTCTCTCCGGCAGTTGGGATGTATGTTGGAGACGATGCACCTTTTACGATGGTTATGACCGATGGTGGGCCTGTTAGAGGATTTCCAAGGGGCCTTGACGTTATGGCTGTGTTGGGTTCGAAAAGGGCAGATGAAATACTGGAAAAGGAGGGTGATACAGAATACGCAGGACCTGACACGAGCTATGAGATCCGACAGAATATGCTAAAAGACGAATTTAGAGCGTTTGGTACTTCAGACTGGAATCGAAATCTTTACTGGAGCTGGCTATACACGTTGAAACCACTTCTCATAGACTTTGAGGAGGGTTACCCAACCTTTATGCAGACAGATGCCTGGAAAGATAAGGAACTGCAAACATCACTTGCGTCCTGGGCCGAACTGAGGCATGACACAATCTTATACGCCAAACAGAGCTATACACCAACGCTTACTTCAACTCAGATCCCTCATCAGACAAAACCGGTGGTTGGTTATGTCGAACCGGTTCCGGAGTTTTATGTTCGTATGGCTGCACTGACCAAGATGACAAACGAAGGGCTAACCGGTCTCAATGTGTTGAATCAAACAGAAAAAGCCCGTCTTGAGGCTTTAGAGGGTGCCCTGAATAGATTGGTCGAAATATCAAAAGATGAATTGGAAAACAAAGAATTA
>DAOWMC010000228.1 GCA_030643285.1 Methanobacteriota archaeon
ATCTACAATAAAGGATATCACATACAATAAGGACATATGTGCACTTGCAGTTGTTGGTATGGGAATGGCAGGTGTTCCGGGTGTTGCGGGAAGAATCTTCACTGCCCTGGGTAAGAGTAACACAAATATAATAATGATCTCTCAGGGATCATCAGAGAACAACATCTCACTTGTCATAAAGGGCAAGGACTCACAAAGGGCGTTACAGGTGATACATGACGAGTTTTCATTGGGGGAATAGAGAAAAAAGGGCGATATCCACATACCTAAAATTCAATCACACTTCCGGCAATATTTAAGAAGAATCTGTCACCAAATTCAGTCGATAGTTTTGCTTCGGCAAGTATTCCCGTACAGTGTGAAACACCTATCTTCTTAATATCGTATTTCCTTAGAGCCTGAATTGTCTTTTCCATCTGTATGATATCTGCTGAGATAAGATGTGTCCCACCTACAACCCCGTAAATCCTATCCTCACCTGTAATCTTTTTAGCCTGTTCTATCGTATTGATCATTCCACGATGAGAGCATCCTAAAATAACAAACAGTCCTTCATCAGTTTTTAATACAATTCCCTGCTCATCAAGTACATCATCACGACACAGATCATCGCCCTTTTGCACATAAAGATTTCTGTCTATCTGCTCAAAATCATTTGTTCTTTCTATCTGGCCAGTTACGGTGGCATTACCAATCTCTGTCGGGTTTTCTGTCAATTTGAACCTTGCACCCAGTTCTTCCAACATTTCCTTTGAGTATGGAATTCCGATTGGTTTTGTCTTTCGTTTGGTTGCATATTTCTCTGAAAAGACATCGGGATGAGCAATTACTTCGATCTCACCTGTCTGCTCCAAAACTGATTTTAGGCCACCGGTGTGGTCAAAATGCCCGTGACTTAGCACGATTTTATCGATATCAGATAAATCCACACCTAAAATAGCTGCATTATACACCGCGGATATCTTTTGCCCCGTGTCAAAAAGCACCTTGCATTCATCCATCTCTATTAAAATTGAAAGCCCGAACTCGGCCAACAATCCCCCGCTGGTTTCTTCTGCTCTATTCTCACTTAGTGTTATTATTTTCATTCTTTAACCTTTAAAAATTATAAATATTCCTACATAAAAGTAATAGCGATGACTATAAAACTTTTGATATTCTAAATCTTTACGACCATAATATTTATGAATCCATTTTGTTAAGACTATAAACACAAAAATTTATATTGATTCAACCGAATAATTTATAGGATGGATAAAGTTCCGGATAAAACGCCAAATAAGGAGAATCTGATCAGGGAGCGAATTCTGGCATATCTGCTTGATGGTATAAAAAAAGGTAATCATTATTTTAAGTCAAAGTATATCGCCAGAGATCTTGGATTAAGCTCCAAAGAAGTTGGTACAAATCTTGGAATTCTTTCAGGCGAATGTGGGAAACTTAGAATTGAAAAGTGGGGATATTCCAAAAGCACAACTTGGAGGATTGAATTGGTATCCACCTAAGGGGGTTTTCCTTTAATTATCGTGTGGTGTGTCTATTCTGAGGAGAACCGCAAAAACTATTAACCTCTTATGATAATATTTCATGAAGAAGTAATAATCGTAATACAGTTAGGTAATTATAATCATTAAATCAACGCTTTAAAAAACGTAGTTTGCTTTTTTTGCCTAACTGGAGGTAAGTATTTATGCAAAACGCTGATACAACAAAATATGTCATTCATGCAGAGATCAATGCTGAAGGGGTTGTTGAAAGGCCCGATGTCGTCGGGGCAATATTCGGGCAAACCGAAGGCCTTTTAGGCGATGAATTTGATCTGAGAGAGTTGCAAAAAACAGGAAGGATAGGGCGAATAGAAGTTATAGTCGATTCAAAAGCCGGAAAATCAGGAGGATCAATCCAGATTCCATCGAGCCTGGATAAGACCGAAACAGCCATACTTGCAGCAGCACTTGAGACTATAGATCGTGTAGGTCCCTGTGCAGCAGGTATTTCGGTTTTAAAGGTCGAGGACGTCCGGGCTTCAAAGAGAAAGCAAATAGCCGACCGGGCAAAGCAGATCGTAAAGACAATGTTTGATGAAAGCCTTGAAAGCCAGGAAATAACTGAAGAAGTCAAACAATCAACAAGAATTGAAGAACTTATGTTTTACGGTCCTGAAAAACTACCGGCAGGTCCCAACATAGATAACTCGGATGCGGTTTTAATCGTTGAAGGTAGAGCCGATGTGCTCAAGCTGCTCAGATACGGCATAAAAAATGCAATAGCTGTTGAAGGTACGAATATACCAGATACGGTTGCAAAACTGAGCAGGAAAAAGACCGTTACCGCATTTACGGACGGAGATCGTGGAGGGGAGTTAATATTAAAAGAGCTCCTTCAGGTTGGTGAAATAGATTATGTTGCAAGGGCACCGGACGGTAAGGGTGTGGAAGAGCTAACCCAAAAGGAAATCATAAAATCTTTGCGTAACAAGGTTCCTGTCGAGCAAACCGTTGAGGTTAAAGAACAAAAGAAAAAAAATCTGCCTAAAAGAAGGATTTTAGCTTTTGGAAAACCTGAAAAAGATGATAATAGCGAAGGTGGAAAAAGCAAGTTCAAAAACCATGCAGAGCAGCTCAGCGGGACACTTAATGCAAGACTTTTGGATAGAGA
>DAOWMC010000006.1 GCA_030643285.1 Methanobacteriota archaeon
CTGGAAGGTTTTCAGACAAGACAGGCACTTCAACATGCCTATTTTGGAATGGAAAGTGATTTAAAATGGTACAGGCGACGAACTGACTGGGATCGTGATGGTGCAAGGTGGACGCTTGAGCTTGTATTGAACAATTGGGTTAGATTACTCGCCCCATTCATTCCTTTTGTATGTGAAGAAATATGGAACAAAATTGGCAATGATGATACCGAGGGTTATGTCTCCATGGCAGATTACCCTGTTGTAGATGATTTATATGTCGATCAAAAGGTGGATATTCAAGAAGATCTAATAGAAAATGTTTTTAGCGATATAAATGAGATAATGAAAGTTATTAAAGTACAGCCATCGAAAATAATTCTTTATACATCACCAAGATGGAAGAATAAAATTTCCAAAGTGATAATGTCTGCTGAAAAGAAGGATGTGGGTCCAATTATGTCAGAGGTCATGAAAGATGAAGAGGTAAAGGCTCATGGAAAAGAAGTATCAAAATTTGTCCAAAAAGCGATACGGGATTTAAGAACAGTGCCAGAAGACAGACTGGATATTTTAGTCGGTTTGGATGAAAAAGAAATTTTGGTGGCTGCAAAAGAATTTTTGGAAGGTGAATTTGGGTGCGCTTTTGAGATCTATAATGCGGATAATCCCAAGTATGATCCAAAACAAAAGAGTAAGCATGCCGCCCCATTCAGACCTGCTATATATGTGGAAGATTGACAGCGGACCAAAATAGCTGTAGGTGCGTAATATTGCGACGAGATTACTTTTATAAGAAAGCTAAGAGGGAGGGTTACAGAACAAGGGCATCATATAAGCTCAAACAGATAAACAAAAAATTCAATGTGATTGGGCGTGGTGATGTTGTACTTGACCTTGGGGCCGCCCCGGGTGGTTGGCTACAGGTGGCAAAAGAATTATCAATGGGAACTGTTATAGGTGTTGATTTACAAAAAATCGAATATATTTTGGATGTTAAAACAATTCGTGGTGACATAACGATTGATGAAACAATTTTCAAAATCAAGGAAGAGATACAAACGGCTGACGTTGTGGTAAGTGATGCATCACCAAATCTATCGGGCAACTGGAGCTATGACCACGCCCGATCAATTGAATTATCAGAGTCTGCATTGAAAGTGGCAGAGGCATTTCTAAAACCAGGGGGCAACTTCGTTGTAAAAGTGTTCCGAGGTGATTTATATGATACGTTTTTGGATACCATACGAAAAAGATTTGGTTATGTTAGGGCATATACACCAGAGGCATCGAGAAAACAGAGTGCTGAAATATATCTTATATGCAAAAAGTATAAATTAGAACAGGCATAAGTTAAAACAGGAAAAGTTTAATGTATGCCATGCAAAGGTGATACCCATGCCAAGATTGAGTGATAGATTATTCGGGAAAAAGGAGTTGGATGTTGATGACTATGTGGAACTGGATCTCAGCGATTATGAAAATGTATTTGAGGGAGAATCTGCGGAATTGTATGTCAAAATCGCAGAGATAAGGAACCTTAATGACCTTCACGAACTCAAAAGAGAGATTTATAATGGAAACATCGTAATAGTTGATATATCTGCCATCAGGAAAGATAAAATTTTGATAGATCGGGTGATAAAAGACTTGAAGCAGCTTATAATAGATGTTAGAGGGGACATTGCAGGACTTGGGGAAGAACAGCTTATATTAACTCCCACAAGTATCGGGATCGACCGAGAAAAAATTAATAATGCCAGTTATTAATCCGTGTTAACGGATGATTTTGATGGAACTTGATATTGGTAGTATCACGATAGATGATACATATTGTGAGGCTTTTGATGGTCTTTTGAGCAGGCTGATTGTTACTGCAAAAGATGAAAGAAGGTTACATCGGGCAATCAATAGTTCTACCGCCCTCCCGTCGACAGTCTTTGGCGAGGCAGAAGGTGGCATCGAAAAATTGTTGGGCGAGGATGAAACACCTGATGGTAGGATGGGTGCGATCATACAGATATGGGTGACTTATAGGGGAAAAGGTAACGATTCTAAAACTTTGGAATATGAACTATCCAAACGTATACGCCAGGGAATCCTTGTCACACCGACAACATCAGTTTTTAATGCACTGGATTCAAAAGAAAGGATTGACATCATGGATAAGGTTGGTCACTGTGGCGATGGGTATGAAAGTATAGAGCATAGATCTGGTCGTGATGTTATAAATATCCCTTTGATGATGGGTGAATTCATAATAGAGAGATATATTGGATTTAAACGTGGAGTGATGGGGGGAAATGTATGGTTCTTCTGCGAAAGTGAGGATGTGGCAATAGATGCAGGGGATAGAGCAGTAGAAGCCATTGGCAGGGTTGATCAGGCCATAACATCCTTTGACATCTGCTCGGCAGGCTCAAAACCCGAGACAAAATATCCTGAAATTGGACCAAGTACAAATCATTTCTTTTGCCCGACACTTAAAGGAAAGATAAAAGAGTCTTTAGTCCCCGAAAATATAAAATCAATTCCTGAAATTGTTATAAACGGAACCTCAGTCGAGGTTGTGGGAGATGCAATGAAAGCTGCCATTTACGCGGTCAAGGATATAAAAGGTGTCCTTAGAATATCAACAGGCAATTATGGTGGTAAACTGGGAAAGTATAAAATTTATCTCAAGGATATTTTATAAACCCATATGAACTCACAGGAATTTGAATATCTCCTTTAAATCCCCTACCTTCTTTTTGAACTCATCGGGCCAATCATTTGAATCGAGTCCGTTTTGGGAAAAGAAGGCAGATGCCCATCGTTCAAGCCCGATGCCGGAACAACCTGACCATAGCTCCTTTCCACTCTGCAGTTTTACATTGAACCCCTTTGGATACTTATCTCCATTGACAGATAAATTTTGAAATTCAAGCCACGTGTTGTTATAAGGCAGAATTGCTTCATAATCGATCGTCCCAGATTCTTTTTCCTCGGATAATCCGGTTAATCCTTCTTGGGCCATAAACCAAGGAGTAACCCATGCGCTCCTCCATTGAAGGTCTAAAATGTCGTTAAATATGCGTGTATATCTTTTCTGAAGTTTTTTTGAGTGATCTATCACCTGTTTTTTTGTTCCGATCCACACAAGTTCAATCCGGTGAAACTCGTCAACACGCTCCATACCATGAATGCCACCGCTTTCATATCTGTGGGACGTTCCGGACCGATCAAAGATCTTTATTGGAAATATATCATCGGGCAAGGTCTCGCCCTGTAAAAAAGGCCAAAATGGTGGACATTGAGCATAACACATCCCGCCAATCGGGTAGTCTATCTTTTCTTTAATAAGTTCCAACGGTACTTCGTTTGTAACCTTGTAGTAGTCAATTACCTCTTCCCAGAATTTTGGGTCCCTTGTTTTTGGGGTGCATATGTAATACATCTCAGGATAGATACCCTTTGCATGGCCGGTTTTCTTCCATACATCCCAGGTCACTATCTTTGGAAATATCATCTCCGAATATTCCAGCGGCTTTAAAATTTCTTTTTCGACGATCTTTTCAAAAGTCCTGAAAACTTTTGTGACTTGCGGGCCATATATCCACTGCCCTCTTGATGATCCATGTAAAATCCATCGTTTTTTTACCAATTGCTCGGTGGGATCCAGTTTAAATTTAAATTCTTTTGGCTCACTTTCCCATAAAAGCTCCCAATGCTCCTTTTTTCCACCGTAATCTGCCAATTTCTCGTCTAAGAGCGTTAATATTCTATCCGGAATCCTGTCCTGAATTTCGGACTGTGAGACCTCTAGCTCAAGTACCAATTTTCCATCTTCATACCTGCTTTCCTTAACAAACGGTATTTTTGATTCAATGGGCTCTTTGGCCTCCACAGATATTCTAAACTGTTCTATTTCAATACCACGTACACCAATACGATACTTTTTTCCTAAAAGGTCAGATAAAGGCTTTCTAAGCCTGAGCATAGCATCATGAGCCCTGACGTATCTATCTGATGATATCTCAATGAGTATCTTATTGTCCCTGACACCCCAGCTTAAAATTTTAGCTCCACAACCTTTGGGGGCCCCTCTCTTCAGCAGGCCATCGTTTGCATCAGAAAAGAAATCATCAAGATCCTCTTTTGCATCTGACACGTCGTTACTCATCTTAAAATGCCCGGAAAGATAAAACTCCATTATAAATCACCCGATAATTCGCAAACATCCAGAGCGACTTTGACATTCATGAGATAATCATCCAGAGTCGCAATTAGTGAACCTAACTTTTCAGTGGTTATATATGCCAAAATACAATCATCTGTAATTAAGGTTCTCATGTTCGACAGGTTGTCAGGAGACAGGGAACCTGCTACTACATCCTTTTTACAATTATAACCTGCAATTGTTATTTTGGCTTCAATCATTTTAATCTCAGGATCTTCTTTTGGGCGGTGATTCAAAGAGGTAATTGGTAACTAACCCTCATTCCCCCTCAAACTCAACAAGATGGAATGTTTTGTAACCTTTTAACTTTTCTTTTCCCCCGAGCCCCCGAAGCGTTACAATAAATGCACACTCGACAACAACCCCCGAAAGAGTTTCAATAAGCTTTGCCGCAGCCCTCATCGTTCCACCAGTTGCAAGTAAATCATCAACAATCAAAACCTTTTCATTTTCTTTTACTGCATCAATATGTATTTCCACCTTATCTTTTCCATACTCCAGTTCATACTCGTATGAAGCTGTTTTGTATGGTAGTTTCCCTGGTTTTCGTATGGGAACAAAACCGACACCTAACTCCTTTGCAATGGCGCCTGCAATTATAAATCCCCTGCTTTCTATACCTGCAACAGAATCTATTGACATATCTTTATATCTGTCTACAAATTCTTCTATAACGTACCTTAGCCCTTTTGCGTCCCCGATCAGGGTTGTTATGTCACGAAACATTATCCCCTTCTTAGGAAAGTCGGGTATTGTCCTTATCTGTTCCTTTATATATTCCCTTTTCATATGATCCCTTTTTCTTTTTTTGGTTGTTATGTTTATCATGTACCGTGTTTGGCATGTAATTTGTGCTTGTCGGATAAAAAGGTTTATCATCGATTAACAGATTTTTAAATTGGAAATACTTTTAAGCTTTAATGTATAAGTGGAGTGTATCATGGTAAACGGAAATCCTATGAGAAGGCCGAGACTGGATAAAGTTGTTGTAAATATGGGAGTGGGCGAAGCTGGTCAGCGATTAGCAAATGCAGAGAAAATACTTGAAGCGGTTACAAACCAAAAGACAGTTAGAACATATTCGAAGAAAACTGCTTTTGATGTTAGGAAAGGTACACCCATAGGATGTAAGGTAACACTTCGAGATAGTGGAGGGAAAGAATTTTTAAAGTCTTCCCTCAAGATAAATAATAATACTTTGCTTAATTCGTGTTTTGATCTTAATGGGGGCTTTTCGTTTGGGGTTGAGGAGCACACTGATTTTTCAGGGATGAAATATGACCCGAATATTGGAATATTTGGAATGGATGTGTGTGTTTCTCTGAAAAGACCCGGATACAGAATTAAAGATAGGCGTATACAAAAAAGGAAACTAAAATCAGATCATCGATTAACAAAAGATGATTCGATTGCTTTCTTAAAAGAAGAATACGGTGTTGTGGTAGAAGAGTGAGAGAAAAAAAGTTTGGACGATGTGCAAATTCCTGCAAAAGGTGTGGCAGAAGACGTGGGTTGGTAAGGAAATATAGAATATACCTGTGTCGGCAATGTTTTAGGGAAATGGCAAAGGATATGGGATTTGAAAAATATAATTAAAGGCGGAGATGAATAGATGTTATTGGATCCTCTCGCTAATGCATTATCAATGATAAAAAATGCAGAAAGCGTTGGTAAAGATGAGTGTATTATTTCACCTGCATCAAAGCTAATCGGTAGTATCTTAAATGTTATGAAAAACCGTGGTTACATAAAAGAGTTTGAGTTTATAGAAGATGGTAAAGCAGGCGAATTCAATGTTAAATTATGTGGTAGCATTAACAGTTGTGGTGTTGTGAAACCGAGATTTCATGTTGGCAAAGCAAACTTTGAGAAGTGGGAAAAAAGGTTTTTACCCGCAAGAGATTTTGGAATCTTGATTCTTACCACATCAAGTGGCGTAATGCCGCATTACGAAGCCAGAGCGAAAGGGATTGGGGGACAATTATTGGCGTTCGTATATTAAAGTGAACAAAATTAGTGGTGATTAAAAGTGCCTAAGAAATTGGCTAAGTTCATTGATATTCCAGATGGTGTGGATGTACAAATAGACGGATCGATGTTGAAGGTTTTTGGATCGAAAGGCAAGCTTGAGCGAGGCTTTTGGTACCCTAGTGTTTTCATTGAAAAGATTGACTCTTCAGTGAAAGTGGATTCGAAGGTGCAGAAAGGGCGGGAAAAAGCCATAATTGGCACATTCGCATCGCACATAGCGAACATGGTAACTGGTGTAACAGATGGTTTTGAATACAGGTTAAAAATTGTGTATTCCCATTTTCCAATACAGGTTAAAATAGCAGGAAACGAGGTTTTGATTACTAATTTTCTCGGAGAGCGAAAGGATAGGCGGGCAAACATAGTTGGCTCCTCCAAAGTTGAAATTGATGGCGATGAGGTAATAGTCACCGGAATCAACAAAGAGGAAGTTGGTCAGACCGCTGCAAATATAGAACAGGCGACAAAGATCCGCAGGTTTGATCCAAGGGTTTTTCAGGACGGGATTTATATAACATTCAAAGGTGGTAAGCATGTCGTCTGAAAAAGCATCTGAAAAGAAGAGGCTTTTAGCAGTCCGGGCTCGTCAAAAAAAGAAAAAACCAAATTTTGAGCGATACGATTCACAAAAAAAGAGAAAAATTCCAGCCGGTAGCTGGCGTCGTCCAAGAGGGCTTCATAACAAGTTAAGACGGCATGTTTCGGCAAAAGGCGGATGGGTCAAATCCGGTTATGGTTCCCCAAAAAAAGTTAAAGGTCTGCACCCATGCGGATTGGAAGATGTATTGGTTCTGAATTTGGCAGATATCGAAAAAGTTGACCCAAAAACACAGGTGGTCTGCATATCGAGTAATATCGGTGCAAAGAAGAAAGAACAGATCAAGATCAGGGCAAAAGAGCTTGGGCTTAAGGTTTTGAACCCTGGAAATGCTATCGAGTTAAAAATCTGATTGGTAACCCAGATACAGGGTATGTTTCTGCCAAAAGAGTTTTTTGTGACATCTGGCATTGGTATGGATACCTCCGAGCTGACTGCATTTGATTTGGCATTAAAAAATGCAGGTGTATCCGAATGTAACCTTGTACCGGTTTCTTCAATCCTACCCCTCAACTCAAAAGAGATAGAACCTGTGAAAATAATTCCAGGGACGATAACATTCTGTGTTATGACAAGAATGGATGGAAAACCAGGAGAGACGATCGGGGCAGGATTGGCGTATGGATTCTGCGAAAGAGACGGGGGACGATTTGGGATAGTAAGTGAGCATCATGGATACCATTCCAAAGAGTATCTAAGACATATGCTTGAAGAAAAGCTAAATAGAATGGCAGAGATTAGAGGCCTCGAGTTATCCGATGCCAGATATTATACAGAAACCTGTGAAGTAAAACCAGATTTGATGGGGACTGTGATTGTTTTATTGATCTTTATGCCTTGAGGGTGTAAAATTGCCCCGAGGGTACCACCCATTTCCGCTTCGCTCAAATGGGTGGCATGATCGACCCTCGGTGCATTATTACTATATCTCATGTATGCCATACTCGTCCAACCACCAGTCTTAGACTGGTGGAATTCTTTTTTTAAAAGCTCTTTATCATATCTGAGATCCTTGCATATGGTATCCTAATACTCAGTTGTCGTTGCAAATCTTCCTATCTTTTCTATAAGCGGGTGGTCCCACAAATCCCCGTCATACACAAAAATAAATTCAACATCAAAATCCCTGTTGGCCTCAATCAGCCTGAGCACATTTTCAAGTGCCACCGTCTTTGCTACAGGATCCATATCTTTGGGGGCCTCTGACTGCCCGATAGGGTATGTTTCTTTCAGTCCGATCGGATATGGTCCGAATGGGGCCTTCATCAAGAATATGTGGTCATATCCATCTATATGATCTATACACTTTTTAACCTTACCTTTTCCTGCAAAGATTAGCACCTTTCCACAAAGATCAAACCTGTTTAGACGATCTGAGTACCTTAGAACCTCTGGCCTGCGGGCCGAAGTCTCACCAAGGTAAAAGAATGTTGACTTGGTTGCAGGGTCGTATGTTTCCATCAATCGGGCGTATTTCGTTGCTCTAAAAAGTCCCGAAAGTAAATATGGGTGCGACCTGCACCTTCTCTCCACCAGTTCCCATAGATTACCCTCCTTTAAGCTCTGTTTAACCAATCTCATCTCCTCAAAGGTCACGTATAAATTATGCTCGCAAAGAAGGGTTTTATTATTTTTAATATCCTCTAAACTGTATGATGAGCAGATGGGACAAGAACATGGTAAATATTGCAGTTCATTTACCCTACATGTCTTATATCTCGTCAAATATCTTCCTTTTTTGGCGTATATTGCGTAAGCTGCCGAATCGAACATATCACATCCCAAAAGCACTGCTAAACCAAAAACCATCGGATGGCCTGCTCCAAAAAGGTGAACCGGTGCATTTTGAGGTAGAAACTTTTTGGCACTCGCGATTATATCAACAAGATCAGAATATCTGTATGCTTCCATCAGGGGAACAACGCCACCTATTGGGTATATCTCAAATCCTATCTTTCCAACTTTAGCTGCACTTTCCTCTCTTAAGTCCAAAAAGGTTGATCCCTGTACAGGCCCTGCCATAGGGATATCACTAATCATCCGAGCCTCTTCTAATCTTTTTAACGTTTCTTTCAGGTCGGATTCTGCCCTTTCAAAGTCGACATCTGGCGGGGTTGGTAGGTCAAGAGGAACTGCAATATCTGTACCAATTTGCTCTTGAAATCTGATAATCTCACTGTTTTTTACCTCTACATCGCCGTATTCGAACAACTGGTATGATCCCGAATCGGTCATTATCGGGCCATTCCAGTTCAGCATAGCATGAAGACCCTCATCAATGGCTCTTTTTCTAAGACCATCATTTCTGTATATTATGTATGAGTTGGTGATAAGCATCTCTGCCCCGTATTTGGCCATCTCGGCAGGCTCAATCGTCATAAGGGATGGATTTATAACAGGGAGTATCGTTGGCGTTTCAATCGTACCCGAAGTTGTTTTTAGCTTGCCGATTCTACCCATTACATCTTTTCTGATTATCTCAAATTCCATTGGTAACTTATTTAATAATGTATAGATAATATATATAAGATGCCAAAGACAGGTTTTGTTTATCATACTGATTATTTGGGGCATGATACCCGTGATCATCCTGAAAATAGCAATCGGTTAAGGGCTATTTTAGAAGCCCTCAATGGTAGTAAGCTAATAGAAGAACTTGTTTTAATACAGCCAACCAATGCATCTTTAGAGCAGATCGGATATGTACACCAATCACAGTACATAAAGGAGGTAGAAACTGTCTCGGGGACTGAAGGATGGTTGGATGGAGATACACCTGTTTGCAGAAATTCATACAAAGCCGCACTTTTAGCAGCAGGGGGACTTATTAACGCTACTGATGCAGTCTTAAAAGGAGAGGTAGATAACGCCTTTGCACTTGTCAGACCACCGGGGCATCACGCAGAGCCAAATTCAGGAATGGGATTTTGTCTTTTTAACAATGTTGCAATAGCAGCAAGATACCTGCAAAAAGAAAAAGGGCTGGAACGTATTTTAATCATCGACTGGGATGTACATCATGGTAACGGTACACAGGATGCGTTTTATGATGACCCATCCGTTTTATACATCTCAACACACCAGAGCCCACTTTATCCGGGAACAGGGGCGATAAATGAGATAGGGCTTGGAAAGGGGCTTGGCTACACCGTAAACGTGCCACTTTTAGCAGGAACCGGTGATATGAGCTATTCATATGTGATGGATGAAGTTATAACACCAATATCACTTGAATTCAACCCGGATTTCGTGCTTGTATCTGCTGGTTTTGACTGCCACCATGCAGATCCGCTTGCAGGCATGAATGTTACATCAAATGTATTCGGGGACTTTACCGAGGCAATCAAATCTATTGCAAAAAAGGCATGTGGCAAGCTTGTACTTACACTGGAAGGCGGTTATAATCTCAGGGCACTTTCAAGCTCTGTTTTATGTGTATTCAACTCGCTTCTGGAATCTGGGATGGAAATTGAAGAGCCATATCTGACACCCGAGGATCGTCTGTCAGATCCTGTCAAATCAAGGGTTAAAGAAGTAAAAATGGCGCAGAGGGAGTATTGGGGGATATAATAAAAAAAGCACGATTTTGGGTTTTTAATTTTACATATACTTTACATATACTTCTGTCCACCACCATCGTGCGCTTTTGGACGCTACAACAAAGATTTTATAGTTGGACTACCTACATAACAATTGATAACTATGAGTAATATGGTACCTTTAAAAGTAAAGATATCTCCATACCTTCAACAAATGATGGAATCTGTAATCGAAGATGAAATTTTTTCATCCGCCTCGGATCTTGTAAATGTATCGCTTTCAGAGTTTTTTGTCAATCATGATTTCGGGTTTGATGAAGTGGATGATCTAGGCAGATTAAATTCAAGTATTTCAATGCTGCTTTGCATGACTTTGATGGATAAAGGTATTGTAACTTCAGATGATATCAAAACTGTTGTTGAAAAATTAAAAACAGGTGATATCGAAGGGGGAATTATGGATACCTTCGGGGGTATATTTGGTGAAATATTTAGCCCCGAATACAGTGAAGATGAGGGCGAAAGTGAAGGTGAAGATGAAGGTGAGGATTATGAGGATGATCAAGAGCCAGATGAATAACCGAAAATCACAAAGTAAAAGGGGGAAATTATGGTAAAAAAAAATATTAGCCTTATAATCGGTGTTATTGTTATAGTGGCATGTTTAGCTGTGGCAGCATACACACTCTCAGGTTCAGTCACCGTATATAAAACAGTCTCTGAAATTTCCCTGGGCGGGTCCGATGTGATTGGAAAACCATACAACATAAATGGAACTGTTGTTAACGGATCGATTGATTGGGACAAGGATGATATGGTATTAACCTTTAAATTGACAGATGAAAAAGAGATAATTAACGTTAAATATCCCAAGCCTGCACCCAATAATTTTGAAGATGGGCGAACTGTTGTTGTGTATGGTGTCTACACTAAAGATAGGGTATTTGAGGCAAATCAGATTCTTGTAAAATGTCCTTCCAAATATGCACCCGATGAGAGTTATAGTACAAATGAGGTGTAAATGATAGGTGCCGCCTCGATAATCCTTGCCCTTGTTTTATCCATATTTACCATATTGGCCTATCTTTTTGGGGTTAAACGGGGCCAAAAAAGGCTAATTGAGGTTGGGCAAAACGGAGTATTTTTAATATGTGGCCTCTTAACAATTGCTACGATCTGGCTATTTTATCTGCTATTTACCCGTGACTTTCAAAATTCATATGTTTACGGTTACACCAGTAGAGATCTTTCAGCAATCTACACCTTTTCGGCATTCTGGGCAGGCCAGGAAGGCTCTTTACTTATGTGGGCTTGGATCAATTCAATATTTGTTACAATCATATTAAGAGTATCAAAAGACGATAGGTTTACACCTTATGTTGCGCCTATTTTAGTCGGGATCAACACTGCATTTTTGCTGTTATTGATATTCATATCAAACCCATTCACCAGGCTTAGTATTCTACCATCTGACGGTTACGGACTGAACCCTGTGCTTCAGGACCCCGGCATGGTGATCCATCCACCAATTCTGTTTTTAGGCTATGCCGGCTTTGCAATACCCCTCGCATATGCTATTTCAGGGCTAATTCTTGAAGATGGGGGATGGGTAAGACGCTCCAGAACCTGGACTTTGTTTTCATGGATAAATCTCGGTGTAGGGATTGCCCTTGGGGGCTGGTGGTCATATCACGTACTTGGATGGGGCGGTTACTGGGCATGGGACCCTGTAGAAAACGCCTCACTTCTTCCGTGGTTGACAAGCACTGCACTTTTGCATTCCTTTATGGTACAGCAGAAAAAAAATAAAATGAAAGCATGGAATGCCATTTTAGCGATCTCCACATTTGTTTTGATAATCTATGGAACATTTTTGACAAGAAGCGGAATCCTATCTTCTGTTCATGCATACGCAGAGTCAGAGTCCGCTATCTTTTACATGGGATTTATTATGGTTTTGCTCATGTTTTCAATAGGGCTTCTGGTTGTAAAGCTGGAGACATTGGAAAGCAAAGATGTATTTAAGCCTGCTATATCTAAAGAAACAAGTTTTTGGGTGGCCAATCTGATATTTATGGTTTTGACTCTTGTTATTTTACTTGGAACTTCATTCCCACTTATTTCAGAGGCAGTAAGAGGTTACCAGGTCGATGTTGGAAGAGACTACTATGACCAGATAGCCGTACCAATTGGTGGGGTTTTGATACTTTTAATTGGGATATGCCCTCTACTTGCATGGGAAAAAACATCAAGAGAGAGATTGAAGAGTTCTTATACATATCCGGCGGTTATATCAATCATAGCATCTATTGTGGCCTTTGTGATAGGTATAAGGCACTTTTATGCTGTTTCAACCGTTTTCATAAGTTTTTTTGCTTTTTCTACCCATATACCTGAATTTTTTAAGCTTGTTAAGTCTGAGGATCCGATAAAATCATTTGTTAAGAATCATAGAAGGTATGGTGCGTACATCATCCATATCTCTGTGATACTAATGGTAATTGGGATAATAGGCTCTTCAGTTTATGATATTGAAGAAACATTTGTCCTTCAAGGAGGTGATTCGCACAGCATAGGTGATTTTGATTTAATATTTAGAGAGGTAATGATTGTTCCTGGTACAGATGCCTCTAAAGAAACACTTGTGGCAGTGGTGGATGCTTACAAGGATGAAAAATTAATTTCAAGGGCCACCCCAAAAATTGAATATTACGCAAAGCTGGATGAAGCACTGAGAAAGGTTTATATAAAAAACACTGCCCTAAAAGACCTTTATATAATATTTAATGGTTATGAGGGGAGCTATGCCACTTTTACAGTAAAAATTGTGCCTATGATGAATTTTATCTGGCTCGGGGTCGTGATTATGTCTCTGGGAGCAGTCGTGGCAGTTTTACCTGACAAAAAACCACAAAAAGAAGTGTCTATTGAAAAACCAAAAAAAGATATGGAAAAAAGGTTTGAAAAAGAATTTAAGGAGTTCAAGAAGGGTAAAAATGAATAAACTAATCTTTTTAATGTTAATGTTTGTTATGGCCACAAGCATTTTTTTTCCTGTGGTTGCAGAAGATGTAACAGATACAAAATCAATAACCGGGACGGTGGTGGATAAAGATGGCCCGATACCAGATCAAACTGTAATTCTAAAGGCACATAATATGGGTAATTTTTTGGAGGTATCAAGAACGAAAACCGACGGAAATGGAAAATATAAATTTGACGACCTCGCACCAGATGCTGTATTTTTTATTGATCTCGAATATAACGGAATAAAGCACACAAAGGCTACAAAAACCGGAGGAGTTGGTGATGTAGATGTTATCGTATCTGATTTTAATCTTTTGGGTGAATTAAAAGGCGTGATAAGAAAAGAAGATGGTGCTTCTGTTTCGGATATACCGGTCACCCTTTCAGGTCAGTTTGGTGAGACACTTACTAACACCTTAACCGATGGGGGTGGGAACTATAGCTTTTCACCACTGAACACGGATGAAACGTATATAGTGGCTTTTACCTATGAGGATAACTTATACTCGGATTCTATCACGATAAAAAGCGAAACAATCACCACACTTGATTTTACTACCTATGGAACTACCAAAGATGGTAAGGACATTCACTTAGCGTCACACCACATCGTAATAACCCCAAAAAAAGATTGGCTTTTGATTACGGAGTTTTTAAATTTTAGAAACGATGGCGATAAAATATTTAAGAATGGTGTGCTTAAGATTGCACTGCCTGAAGATCTATACGATTTTGTACCATCGAATGTGGACGATATTCAAAAATTTGAAGACTACATACTTTTTGAGCCAAAAGACCCCATAATCCCCGGGCAAGAATATGGAATGACGGTTGAATATAAGGTCAATTCCGATTCAAAAGAGCATTTATTTGAGCGGGTGACAAGCTACACCACTGATTCTTTTGCGTTTTTTGTTGAGGATGTAGGTGGAGTTAAAGCAGAACCCATCAAAGGTGTGGAAGGGCCAAAAAGTGAAACAATAAATAACATGAGGTATCTTATATTAGACGGTGCCAGAATAGAACCAAATTCATCTGTTATCATTAAACTTAGTGAGATCCCCACCCCTATGGGTGGATTGTATATGCTTTTATGGTTGGTTCCACTTATAACTA
>DAOWMC010000070.1 GCA_030643285.1 Methanobacteriota archaeon
AACTCTTTCATGGCATTGGTAATTGTTGTTCGTGACAACCCGGTAGCTGCTGCTACCGCCGATATACCACCCCACCCTATTGCTTTTGCTTCTCTGGCAGCCCATAGGCGGCGTGTTCTTTCATCCATGATCTTCTTTAGCAGTTCATATTTGTCTCTGATAATTTCTATGTTTGGCATAATAACGCGATATCGTACTATTGCCTTAATTGTATAAGTTATTTGTGCGCAGATACTAAAAAAATGATGCGTCGAAAGTTCGCTTGTGAGGAAGATGTGATAAAGGAGAGCTAGCTCTGGCTAACGCTCATCAAAATTACCATTTCAAAGCTTTTCAAAAAAGCTTTGATACAAAACCGTTTTTGGATTAAAACTTTTTGAAGTTTCTTGAAAATATTTATGACCAAAAGTTGCTTATATATACCTTTAAGTGAAAACCAAATTCCAGATAAAAGAGACCGTTGTAACCATAATCTCCGAAAAAGAATTTATTGGAGTGGCCAAAGAGGCTATATTATCCCATCGAAGAAAACTAGAGCGTTTTATAGCGCAAGATCCTTTTTTTGCAGTGACCTTTGAACCTTATCAAAAAAAGCAAAATGACCCTGAGATTGTTAAAAGAATGATTGACGCTGGTGCCAAGGTTGGGATAGGTCCCATGTCTGCGGTTGCCGGAACCATCTCACAACTGGCAGTCGAAGAAATGAGGGATGCAGGCGCCACACATGCCATCGTTGACAACGGCGGCGATATTGCGCTGATAAATGACAGACCGGTACTTGTAGGGGTTTATGCAGGCAAGATAAAAGATTTTGCCCTTAAGATAGAACCCCAAAAATCGATTCTTGGAATATGTACGTCCTCCGGGAAGATCGGGCCATCGATAAGTTTCGGAAATGCTGATTCAGTGACTGTTATTTCCCAGAACACCTCTTTGGCGGATTCGGCTGCCACGGCTTTAGGCAATATCGTAACCGATAAAAACACAATTAACCGGGCAATTGATAGTTATAAACAGGTAGATGGAGTGAATGGTGTTCTTATCATCTGTGAAGATCATATAGCCACGTGGGGAAGGTTACCCGATATTGTCAGGGCAAGGGTTAATTATGACCTGATAACAAGACCTTAAAAAAGTATGTAAGTAAGGTGGAACGCTAAAAACCACCTTACAAAGCACCCAAAGCAATCTGGACAAGATCAACGGTCTTTATTTTTAAACCGGCTTTTTCTGCTGCTTGGTTTAGATTCAGTACACAAAATGGGCAGGGACTTATAATAAGTTCCGCACCAGTCTCTACGGCTTCTTCTACTCTTCCAACTCCGATATCCAATGCCATATCCTTATATGCTGCTTTAACCCCTGCACCAGACCCACAACAACAAGCTTCTGCTCCATGCCTTCTCATCTCAACCAGTTCCGCACCTAAGGAATTTATCACATCTCTTGGTGCCTCAAATACCTTGGCATGTCTTCCAAGATGGCATGGATCGTGATATGTAACCTTCTGAGATATGGGATTATTTACCTTTAAAGCACCACTGTCAAGGAGCCTTTTTGTATATTCGGAAAGGTGAAGTACCTCAATATCCAGTTTACCTAAGACTTTCGGATAATCATTTTTAATCGTATTGAAGCATCCGGCGCAAGCGGTAACCACCGTCTTTGCCCCGGTCTCCTCTACCATCTTTATGTTGTGAGCCATAAATTCACTTTTTACAATATCCCCCTGGCCAAGTCTCAAGAGTGGTGAACCGCAACACCATTCTTTCTCACCCAAGATATTAAGCTCCACACCTGCCTTATCCATGATTTTTACACTTGCCTGTGCCAGTTTTTGCATTCTGTACGATTCGGTACACCCACCAAAGAATATTACCTCTGGTGTCTCGGATAGCTTTATGTCCTCTGGTAACCAGGCTCCTCTCGTTTCAGCAGGCTCACCAAACGGATTTTTAAATTCCTTTATACGGTCATACATCTTCTTCTGTGATTCGGTTTTGCCTACTGTTTTGATTACCCATTCCTTTATATCTTCCCAGAACTCGATAAATTCGATATCAACATGACAGACCTCTTCACACATACCACATGAAGTGCACATGAAGACACACTCCCTCAACCGCTCTGCCGATTGTGAATCGAGTTTTACACCCCTTCTCAAAATGGTATCAAATACATTTTTCTGACTTAATTGCTTGAGGTAGTATATGACACCCCTTGGAGTTCTTGACTCCCACCCAACCTGTCCGTAAGTCGGGCAAACAGAGTTACAGTAACCGCAAGATAGACATGCATATAAATCCTCAATATTTGGTACATCATATCCCATATTAACACCCCTTTATTTATCCTTTGGAAGTATTCCTTTAACAAGTTTCATAACGCTCATCCCAAGTGGCAGTACAGCACCAGGAAGTGGGAAACCAAATCTCGTTTGGCCTTCTGTAAGCTTACCAGGGTTCATTATATCGCAAGGATCCAACGAAGATTTTAGATCGTGCATGGTACCATAAGCCACACCACCGTGTAATTTTTTCAGGTTGTATGCGAAGAACAATCCAAGCCCCGATGGCCTGCCGCCATCCTTAAAACCGATACCTGCCAGTTTTCCCATAAATCCTAAAGACACCATACTTTTTATCAGTTTCCGCTCGTCGGTCAGATAATAAGGCATGAAAACAACCGAGTTTCGATCCGGTACCATTCCAGTGATGGCAGCTTTAAGCTTCATCTTCTTGATAAGCGTGTATATATGATCTATCGCCTCATCCATACGAGTGGTGGGAACAAACGCCTCGCCAAGTATAGCAGATGGTCCCAATCTCTTAGCTCTTAATTCATATGACCTCTCATCCCATTCATGCATACTAAGTTCCACACTCTCCTTTTTAGCACCTTTTGTGATTCTATCTAACACGCCCTCTTCGTAGTCTATAAGCTCTTCGGGGCCCTCCAGGGCTATATTTAACATTGACCCATCCGGTGCATCCCCGTGACCTAATTCACGCAAAAATCCAAAATGGTTGTTGTCCGCAAAGGAAATGTTCAGGGGAGTTGCATCCGACCTGGTTAGACCCTGTACAGCCTTTGATAGGGTTTTTAAATCCGGAAAAAGATAAGATAATGGCCTGAATTCATCTTTTGGGAATATCCGAAGCGTCGCTTTTGTTATAACGCCAAGCGTTCCTTCCGCACCCACAAAGATCTGATTTAAGTCATAACCTGAACCGCTTTGAAGTGTATACTTGGAACCTGTATTCACAATATTCCCATTTGGCAGTACTACTTCTAAGGCCCTTATATTGTCTCCAGCACCACCATATTTATAAGAACCGGTCCCTATACCACCTGTATTTATCCAGCCTGCGACAGTTGCAGATGGTGCACTGCTTGGGTAAGATCCAATCATGTAGCCTTTTGCTTCTACTTTTTCATAGAGATCCTTCCATGTTATCCCACCCTCTGTAGTAACTATCAAATTATCACCATCGATCTCCAGAACATTGCTCATATGCGTCATATCCAAAATAATGCCGCCTTCTATTGGAATTGCCCCACTCATTCCCCAGCTTGCACCACCTCTCGGTATAATTGCTACACGCTCTTTTGAAGCAAACTTTACAATTTTAGAGATTTCATCAGATGATTCCGGTTTTACAATGCAATCCGGTTTAAAATTAAACATCATGTCAAATAACTTTGGAAAAGATCCAAGATCGTGACTGTAAACGCGCCGCTCAAACATGTCGTTTCTAGCTCTTCCATCTCCGACTATGTTTGACATCTCATTAAAGATTATTTCAGATTTACCAATCATTGCGAGACCCCACTTAACAGGCAAATTAGTTGGATATGTATATCAATATTTCGTTATCTTTTTGTTATCCTAAATCTATCCACTTCTTAATCCAAAAAGGAAGTGATTAATTATCTCAAATACCCCGGATATCAAAACCGACATGCAAAAACTGAAAGATCAGGGACATCATTTTGTTGGGAGTCATAGTGCGGTAAAAACCTGCCTCTGGTTGAGACGCTCTATAAGAAATGAGGGTGCTTGTTACAAAAATAAGTTCTACGGAATTTCTTCGCACAGATGCGTACAGATGACGCCATCAATCGGATGTAATCACCGTTGCATGCACTGCTGGAGACCAATCGATATGGGTGTGCCGGACCAAAAAGACAAAAAGTGGGATGATCCGGCATCAATTGCGAATGGTTGTATCGATACACAGATGAAGCTTATATCCGGATTCAAAGGCGCTCAAACAACCGATATTAAAAAATTTGAAGAAGCAAAAAATCCAAAACAAGCTGCTATCTCACTTATTGGCGAACCTACATTGTACCCGTTTTTGGGTGATCTTATATCAGAATTCCACAAAAAAGAAATGACCACATTTTTGGTGACAAACGGTACAAATCCGGATGTTTTGGAGGATTTGGCCCCAGTTTTACCAACTCAGCTTTATGTATCATTAAACGCCCCGGATGAAGAAACATATCTTAGGATTTGCAGGCCGATTCAAAACTATTGGAGTCGTATAAATGAGTCTTTAGAGATTCTAAGCACTTTAAATACCAGAACCGTAATCCGAATTACCCTAATGGATGGATTGAATATAAAAAATCCGGAAAAATACGCTGAGCTGATAGAGGTGGCCAAGCCCGATTTTATCGAGGTTAAGGCATATATGCACCTGGGTTTTTCAAGAAAAAGATTAAATAGAGAAGTAATGCCAGAACATGACACAGTCAAATATTTTGCTGAAAAAATTGCCTCTGAGATGGGTTATGAAGTTGCCGATGAAGTTGAGATAAGCAGAGTGGTTGTTTTATCAAGGGATGGAACGATTGAAAAGCTTTTATCTGATTGAGATGTGATTTGAAGACCACCACATGATTTAGCTTGACAAATTGACAGATACCTTTATATCAAACGGACATATACTATAATGCTTAATAAGGCATGGTTTTCATGTATGGTCAATTCAGGGGATGTGACTATGGTACATATTTTAGATGTTTTAGATGTTTTAACAAATCCGAATAGATTTTTTGAGGATAGATCCAAAGAAGAAATAAGCTTGAAAGTGCCTTTTTTTATTGTCATAACATATGCCGTTATATATGCAATATTCGCATATTTTATAACAAAAGTAATTATGGAACCCTTCGAAATAATATTTGGATCCGATGCTATTGCTATTAATATTTTGTTAGCCGTAATTGTGGCTCTGATTCTACCATTTTTGATATGGGCAATCTTCACCGGTGTTTTTCTGATCATATCAATTTTGTTCAAGGGAGACGGTAAATTTAAAAGGATCTTCGAATTTGTGGGATATGGGTTTATTCCCCTTGGTATTAGCAGGGTTGTAAGCCTGATAGCAATCGTTTTCTATGTTCTACCTTCCATGACAACGATACAGATATCAATTGATAATCCCGAGATTATGAAACAGGCGATGATGGTAAATCCCACAATGCTCGCATCTTCTATTTTCGGTATAATTATGACACTATGGAGTGCGAATATATGGATATCGGGGGTTAAACATTCAAGAAACCTATCCCCTCAAAATGCCCTTATAACGGTGGTTATACCAGTTGGCATATATGTTGGATATAACCTGTTTAATCTATATCGTCTGGTGGGTGCATAACTCCATATAGCTTATCCTTAAATGCAAATCTTTTCTGCCAAACTTAATGTGATATTGGCTTCAACGATTCCAGCGATTACTATCAGCACCATGGAAACGCCTGATAGTATTAAAAAATCCTTGATCTCTTCCCGGTTTAAGATATAATCTTTTTTATTTCCAAGGTATCGTATCAATTCATACGGCATCTTGAAACCGGCGGCTCCTGCAATGAACAGTGCAGAAAGTTCAAAAACACCATGTGGAAGAATCAGTAATGACAGTGTTGTAGGCGATAAACCTTTTTGCGTTGAAGCCATGATTACCACCCCAATTGTAATTCCGTTAACGAATAAATTAAATAACGTTATCAAACCAAGAAAAAATGAGCCTGAGATTAAAGCCAGCACCTCGATCCCATTATGTTTTATTAAAAGGGAAGTTATCTCAAGGTTGGTGAACTGATTCAAGGGAGATTCCGGGTGTGTTTCCTCATACTCAAATGAGGCTGATACGTCTCCCCAATAAGTGATTACAGAACCCACCAAAAATCCACTAAAAAAGATTATGATGGAAATGGCAAATAGCATTTTGTTATGCTTGAAGCACCTTTTTAACCCTTCCTTAAATATATCTTTTTCCATCTCTTTTCCACCCCGT
>DAOWMC010000161.1 GCA_030643285.1 Methanobacteriota archaeon
CCCTCTGAACATGACCTAAAATGGTGACCCTTGTTTCCATCCCCATCCTTTTTTCAATCTCTGCCCCAAGGGCATTTCCAATTCCGCCAAGCCTCGCATGGCCAAACTCATCTGTTTGCCCGCTTTGAACGGTTAAAGATTCCAGGTCCTTTGGTTTTGCACCCTCTGAAACCACAACGATGCTGAACTTTTTACCACGATCATAACGCTTTTTTAGACGATCACAAACTTCATCGATATCAAACGGTTTTTCTGGGATTAAAATCTCATCAGCCCCCCCTGCGATTCCTGCTACAGTTGCAATCCATCCCGCATGCCTTCCCATCACCTCAACGACCATGACCCGACGATGTGACTCTGCCGTGGTATGTAACCTGTCAATGGCTTCGGTAACAATAGAAACCGCCGTATCAAACCCAAACGTGTAATCAGTACCAAAAAGATCGTTATCAATCGTCTTTGGGATTCCGACAACGGGAATTTTAGCTTTATGTAACTTAAAAGCAACTCCTAATGTGTCCTCTCCGCCAATAGCTAAGATAGCGTCCAATCCAAATTTTTTAATGTTATCCTTCAGTTTTTGAGTATCTTCTTTATTTTTAAATGGGTTTGTCCTTGATGTCCCTAAAATAGTTCCCCCTTTTGGCAGTATACCTGAAACAGAGTAATCTGTAAGTGGCTCAACGTCTCCATCTATCAAACCCCTCCACCCATTTCTTATTCCAATAACCTCCCAGCCATAAATGGTTGATTTTTTTACAATGGCTCTAATTACGGCATTTAGGCCAGGACAATCACCGCCACCTGTCAAAACTCCAATCGTTTTCGTTAAACATTCCCCCATTTATTTCACTCCATTAAGCCTTGCCAGATGAACCTAAAAGTTTCATCTTTTTTCTCACCAAATCACTCATTGAGTCCCTTGCAGGGCCCAATATTTTTCTCGGATCAAATTGTTCAGGGGACTCGTAAAAAACCTTCCTTATCGCACCGGTCAGGGTCAACCTGAGATCCGTGTCAATATTTACTTTGTTTATACCGTTCTCAATCGCCTTTTTGATCTGTCCCGTTGGAACGCCTTTTGCACCCGGTATCTTTGCACCGTATTTGGCTGCCTGATCAAGAATCTCCTTGGGTACACTTGATGCCCCATGTAGAACCAGCGGAATCTTTGTAAGTTTTTTTGTTTCCTTCAACCTTTCAAAGTCTAGCTCGGCTTTTCCTTTAAATTTAAAAGCTCCATGTGATGTTCCAATTGCCGGCGCCAGTGAATCAACGCCTGTTTCTTTTACGAATATTTTTGCCTCTTTGGGGTTTATAAGTATTGCATCCCGCTCGGCAACAGAGACATTATCCTCCACACCCTGCAACCTTCCAAGCTCTGCCTCAACCGATATTCCGAGAGGATGGGCTACCCCTACAACCTTTTTTGTCTCGGCTACATTTTCTTCAAAAGGCAAAGAAGAAGCGTCAATCATCAATGATGTGAAACCATACCGTATACACGAAAGTATCACCTTGAAATCCTTTCCATGGTCAAGGTGCAGTGCAATGGGGATGTCCGTACTTTCCGCTGCCGTTTTAACCAATGAGGTGAGGTAGTCTATTCCAGCATATTTAATTGCCCCTTCACTGACTGCGATCATTACAGGTGAATTTTCCAATTTGGCTGCATTTACGATGGCCTGTAGTATCTCCATATTATTTATGTTAAAAGCACCAACAGCATATCCCTCTTTATCCGCTTTATCTAAAATCTCTTTTCCGGTAACTAAACCCAAAATCAAGCCTCCTTATTCCGATGAAATAATTTTCCATTTTAGTATGTGAACTTCTAACCTTAAAGTTTTTTGGCGAAAATAAAAATACCTTTATACCTTACCATGCGTTAAAAGTGAGTGGTGGAAAAATGAGAAGTGATACGATTAAGAAGGGAATTGAGCGTATACCTCACAGAGCTTTACTTAAAGCAACGGGCATCACAGACGAAGAGATGGATCGGCCCTTTATCGGGGTTGCAAATTCCTGGAATGAAATAGTACCGGGGCATCTGAATCTAAGAGAGCTTGCAGGTTTTGTGAAGGCTGGAATTTATGGGGCGGGGGGGGTTCCATTTGAGTTTGGCACAATCGGAATATGCGATGGAATCGCGATGGGTCACGTTGGTATGAACTTTGCATTACCCTCAAGAGAGCTCATCTCCGATTCCGTAGAGTCAATGGTGGAAGCCCACCGATTCGATGGTCTTGTACTTCTCTGTAGTTGTGATAAGATAATTCCCGGAATGCTTATGGCACTTTTACGGCTTAACATTCCTTCAATAGTGGTTACAGGTGGGCCAATGCTCGCCGACATGCGTAATGGAAAAACTGTAACCATTTCGTCAGCTTTTGAGGCTGTTGGACGGGCGGGAAAAGGTAATTTAAGTGAGGGCGAGGCAAAGGAAATCGAAGATATTTCAGCACCAACCTGTGGAAGCTGTCAGGGTCTTTACACGGCTAACACGATGTCATGTCTTACCGAGATTTTGGGTCTATCATTGCCCGGATGTGCGACCGCTCATGCCATAAGTGCTAAAAAGAAAAGGATTGCAAAACAAAGTGGTAATCGTGTCGTTGAGCTTGTGCGAGAGGATAAGAAACCACTTGACATTATAACCAGGGGATCGTTTGAGAATGCAATAATTGCAGACATGCTTATGGGCGGCTCTACAAATACCGTTTTACACCTGCTTGCAATCGCAAACGAGGCCAAAATAGATATTTCACTTGGTGATTTTGATAGAATCAGCGACTCCACACCACATATATGTTCTATTGATCCAAGCGGTTCACACACGATGAAAGATATAGAAAACGCCGGTGGGGTACCTGCAGTTTTTAAACAGGCAAAATCAATTTTAAATGACGAAAAAACGGTTTCTAAAAAAACCGTTTATGAAATAGCAGATGATGTGGGAGATGTTGACAAATCCATCATCAGAACTCTGGAAGCGCCTGTACACAAAACGGGTGGAATAACAATACTTTACGGTAACCTTGCAGAATGCGGGTCGGTTATAAAAAGTATAGCAGTCAATGAAGATATGCTAACACATACGGGCCCTGCAAAAGTATTTGATTCCGAAGACGATGCCATCAGGTATATCCTTGAGGATAAGGTATCCGAGGGAGAGGTAATTGTAATAAGGTATGTAGGGCTAAAGGGGGCTCCGGGAATGCCTGAGATGCTTTCACCAACTGCTGCAATAGCCGGAATGGGATATAAATCAGTTGCACTGATCACCGATGGCAGATTTTCAGGAGCGACAAGAGGGCCATGTATCGGACATGTAACACCCGAAGCAATCGAAGGTGGAACAATCGGGATCGTAAGGGACGGGGATCTGATCTCTATTGACATACCAAAAAAGCAGATCAATGTCAAACTTGAAGATGGGGAAATCGCCAAAAGAAAAGAGGGTTTCAAACCCCCTGAACGTAATCTAACGGGATATCTTTCAAGATACGCTTCCATGGTGTCTTCTGCGGATAAGGGCGGGATTTTTAATAACCCCCCCTTGTCATGAAAATCATTTTTTCATGCCTCTTCAGCTCCTATGGTGCTTACGATATCTTTAATAACTCGGCATGGGTCAGTAGTTGGCACAGATCATGACACAGCGGCATTTGCTGTGGAAACTATATGCAGGTGGTGACACACAATGGGAAAAGACCGCTATAAAGAAGCAAAAAAACTCTTAATCACCGCGGATGGTGAGGATAGCAATGGTTATCGAATAAGACTATGGAAAGCCGAGTTACAGAAATTGGCAGATGAAACCGGATTGGAAATATCGAGTTGTCATTTTCCA
>DAOWMC010000037.1 GCA_030643285.1 Methanobacteriota archaeon
GATATTTAAAAGAAGCACAGAAAGCCACAAAGGAGATAATGGAAAGGTTTTAATTATTGGTGGGGGGCCATACGCCGGTGCACCAACGCTCGCCGCGCTCGCCGCGCTTCGATCCGGTGCCGATTGGGTTACTGTTGCAACCCCAAAAAGTGTTTATCTCACTGTTTCATCATTCTCTCCCAATCTTATTGTACGACCACTGTCGTCAGATATTCTCGTAAATGATGATTTACATCTAATATCAGAACTGATCGTTGATCACGATGTGGTTGTAATAGGAATGGGACTAGGCAGTGATTCGGAAACAATAAAAGCAACAAAATCGATAATAAAAAGTTGTGATAAGGTTGTAATAGATGCCGATGGCCTGTATGGACTGAATCTTCCACAAAAAAACAAGAAAGTAATAATAACGCCACATGCAGGGGAATTTTCAAAGATTGGAATCAAGAACCTTGCCTTGAGCCAAATGAGTATGAATGAAAAAATCGCCTTCGTAGAAGATTTCTCGGATAAAAACAATCTGGTCGTGCTGATGAAGGGAAAAGAGGATATAATTTCAGACGGCCTGCAAACCAGGATCAATAAGACAGGGAACTCCGGAATGACTGTTGGCGGAACAGGGGACGTTCTTTCAGGAATAACAGGCGTAATGCTTGCCACATGTGATAACCCATTTCATGCTTCGGTGGCAGCTTCGTTTATTTCAGGGGTGGCAGGGGATTTTGCCTTTGAGGAACGTGGATTTGGGCTTTTAGCCACAGATGTGATTGAAAAGATCTCAGAAGCGATAAAAATTAGATTTTAATTATGTATCCGTATTGCTGAAACGAACCGCAGATTACGACAAGATCACACTGATTTTTTTATAGGTCTCAACCTGCGGTCAAAACCCAAAAAATAAATTAGAACCAAAGCAAATTACCTTATAATGACTTCACCTATGGAAATATATCAGCTTCTGCCAAAAACCAACTGCAAAATATGTGGCGAAGCTACATGCATGGCATTTGCGGTTAAACTGCTTAGGAGGGAGGGTAAAGTAGAGGAATGCACCCCCCTCTTAGACACTAAATATGAAAATAACCTAAAAAAGCTAAATGAGATTTTTTCAGAAATAGAAGGTGCTGAAGAGACCGGTTTGATAGTTCATGACGAATTATGTTTTGGCTGTGGTAACTGCGTTGTTGCCTGTCCTGTAAATGTGGCAAATGACCCCTATGGCGTCGGTATCGGAAAAGGCCCCACAAATGAAAAGGTCATACTGAAGGTTGTAAACAAAACAGTTGTGCCCTTTAATATAGAGACCTGTAGAAGATTCGGAAAGGGGGGGATCCTGTGTGATGCGTGTATAGTTACCTGTCCGTCAAAGGCAATTGAGTTTGTCTGAACCACGAAACTTATTTACTTTCTTAAGCTTTATCACATTAAATAAAAGGATGAATTAACATGCCCATTATAACACTCAACTACAATGACCTTGAGCGGCTCTGCGGTGCGGATAAAGAAGAGATACTGCAGAGAGTTCCGATGATAGGTGCGGATATTGAACGAATAGAGCCAGATTATGCCGATGTTGAATTTTTTCCAAGCAGGCCTGATATGTTCAGTGTGGAAGGTGTTTCAAGGGCAATGCGTGGCTTTTTAGGATTGGAAACAGGTTTTCGGAAATATCAGGTAAAAAAATCAGATATAAAGATAAAAGTCGAATCATCTGTTAAAAATGTACGCCCCTATGTTGTTTGTGCGGTTATAAGAGATGTTTGTCTTGATTCAGGAACTATAGAGTCGTTGATGGGGCTTCAGGAGGATTTGCACTGGGGGATTGGTCGAAACAGAAAGAAGATTTCTATAGGTGTTCATGATCTTTCAAGGGTAAAGCCACCTTTTAGATATCTTTCCGAGGACCCGGGTTTTTCCTTCGTGCCGTTGGATTATACCGGAAATATGACACTGGCTGAGATACTAAAAGAGCATCCAAAAGGCATGAAATTTGCATATATTTTAGAATCGAAGGATAAATACCCACTTATTTTAGATTCAAATGATGATGTTTTGTCTTTTCCACCAATAATAAATGGAGAGCTAACCAGAGTTACAGAAGACACCAAAAACTTATTTATAGATGTAACAGGTTTGGATGAGTCTGTAAATATTGCCCTGAACATAATTTCCACATCTCTTGCAGAAAGAGGTGGGTCCATCGAGTCCGTACTTATTTTAGATGATGCCAATGAGAAAAAGGTTACACCGGATCTGAATCCTTTAATCAGACAGATATCTGTAAAAGAAGCTCAAAAACTCATAGGACTTAAAATAAGCCCGGAGAAATGTATTGAATGCTTGATGAAGATGAGATTTGGTGCAAAATTGTTGAAGGGAAAATCCAAGATAGAGATTGAGGTTCCTGCATACAGGGCGGATATACTGCATTCGTGGGACATCATTGAAGATATTGCAATAGGTTTCGGCTATGATAGAATTGAGCCTGTTTTCCCAAAAACAGTAGGAATTGGGATGGCTCACCCATTAGAAGATCAAAAAGCCCTGATTAGGGAAATAATGGTTGGGTTGGGCTACTTTGAGGTTATGACATTTACACTCACAAATGAAGAAAAAAATTTTAGAAAGATGCGGTTGTCTTTACCTACAGAGGATAACGATAGTGCAATTACAAGGCTAAAACATCCGATAAGCAAAGATTATACGATACTTCGGACTTCCATTTTGCCAAACTTACTTGAAATTTTATCGCTTAACAAGCACAGGGAGATGCCCCACCGGATATTTGAGGTAAGTGAGGTTATGATCAATTCTAAAAGCAAAGAAAGGATTGCAGGAGCCAGTATACATTCCAATTCAGAATTTTCGGAGGTAAAATCAATTGTTGAATCGTTGCTTAAAGAACTGGAACAACCGTATGAGATAACCGAATCTAAAAGTCCAACGTTTCTGGAAGGAAGGGTGGCGGATGTTATGGTAAATGGTAATGTGATCGGTGTGTTTGGTGAGATTCATCCCGAGACGATCACAAATTTTGAACTTGCACATCCGATTTGTGGATTCGAGTTAAATATAAGGGGTTATAAATGGAGTTAAAAACACTTTTTTCACCTGAAAAGATTGGAAGTATCTCAATTAAAAATCGTATTGTACGGTCCGCAACGTATGAGAGTATGGCCGATGAAAGGGGATACGTGACCGATAAGCTAATAAAATTATATGATGGGCTGGCACGGGGTGGTACAGGATTAATAATCACCGGTTTTAGTGCGGTGGATGAGGAAGGGCCCGTAGGTCCAAAAACAGTTGGTTTATACGACGATTCTTTCATCTCGGGGCAGAAAAAGCTTGTCGATGCTGTGCATGATTACCCCGATGTTAGAATTTCGGCCCAAATTGCACACTGTGGCAGGCAGATTCTTTTACCAAAATTTCAACCTATAGCGCCTTCACCAATTGCAGATAAATTTATAAATCGAATTCCTCGAGAGTTGTCAACAGATGAAATTCAGGGGTCGATCAAAAGTTTTGTAGATGCCAGTCGTAGAGCGTACGAGGGTGGTTACGACATGGTACAGATACATGCTGCGCACGGTTATCTGTTAAGTTCCTTTATCTCTCCATACTCGAACAAACGCAGCGATGAGTTCGGAGGAGATACTCAAAAACGGACGAAGATACTGGTTGACATATATAATGGGATACGCGATGAGATAGGAAAAGATTTTCCCGTAATAATAAAAATGCAATCACGGGACGATGTCGCTTCGGGTTTATCTATTGAAGAGGCAACCGATATTGCAAAAATTCTTGCAGACACAGGATACGATGCAATTGAGCCAAGTGGGGGAATTTATGAAGCAAGGTTGAAAACCAAAAACGCGTTACCCTCAAAGATAATTAAATCACGGGAAGACGAGACCTATCTGTTGCCCAATGCAGGGGAATTAAAACCCAAAATTGGGAATTGTCCACTAATCCTGGTTGGTGGGATTAGAGATCCTTTATCAGCCGAAAAAATACTTGAGGGGGGTATCGTGGATTTTGTATCCATGTCACGCCCATTGATCTGTGAACCTGAACTTCCAACTCGATGGAGGAATGGAGATTTTTCACCGGTTGCCTGTATCAGTTGTAACAGATGCTTATTTAACATTGGAATAAAACCCCTGAAGTGTTATAGCAGAGCATCAAAAAGCCAATAGATATAAGGGGGGAGAGAGGAAAACAACGTGAAATAAAGGGACCAATGATGAAGGCATTTAGTTTCATACATACGGCGGATTTGCACCTTGATAGTCCTTTCAAAGGTATTTCTGAAATAAACGAAGAGATAAGCCTGGAATTAACAGAGGCAACATTTAAAACATTTGATAAAATAATTGACCTTTGCATCGAAAAGAAAGTAGATTTTTTATTAATCGCGGGGGATATTTACAATTCGGCAGATAAAAGCCTTCGAGCTCAACTTAGATTTAGAGAGGGTTTGAAAAGGTTGGATAAGGCCGGAATTGAGGCATATATCGTGCATGGAAATCATGATCCGCTGGATGGATGGTCTGCAAATTTAGATTGGCCGGAAAATGTTCACATCTTTGGAAAATCTGTTGAAAAAATCACTTTTGAAAAAGATGGTGAAAAAATCACTCAAATTTATGGAATAAGTTTTCAGAGACAAAAGATAAAGGAAAATCTTGCCCTGAACTTTCCCAAAATACCCGGATCAAAAGAATCCCTTTTCACTATTGGGCTTTTACATTGCAATCTTGGGTCAGGCACAGGACACGAATCGTATGCACCCTGTACTTTACAGGACCTGATAGATCGAAATTTTGATTACTGGGCTCTTGGTCACATCCATAAGAAGGCGGTTATAAATGAAAGAGATCCAATGGTTATCTATTCTGGAAACCCGCAGGGCCTCTCTCCAAAAGAAGACGGTGCTAAAGGTTGTTTTCTTGTAAATGTTGATGAAAATGGTGAATCTGTTGCTGAATTTATAGGGGTAGATTCTGTAAGGTGGGTTGTAGAGGAACTATCGATAGACCCCCTGCATTCCGAGGATGACCTTATCACAGGGATATGCAACCGTATCGAAAAGATCCGAAAAGAGGTGGGGGGACGCTCATCGATCTGTAGAATTATTCTTACCGGGAAAAGTGCCCTGCATTCATCCATCGCCCGGGTGGGTGTTTTAGACGATATTTCTTTGGAGGTACGGGAAAATGAACAGGGGCAAGTACAGTTCGTCTGGGTTGAAAGCATTGAGGATAAAACAAATCCCAATATCGACCAAAAATCATTGTTGAAGCGTGAAGACTTTATTGGAGATCTTGTCAGGCTTTTTGATGAAATTTACCATGATGATGAGGGGATATCTGAACTCAAAAAATCCCTTGACCCGTTATTTAGATCCCCTATTGGAAGAAAACTCATTGAACCCGTCGATGACGAACAGTTTCTTGAATTAATAAAAAAGGCAGAAAAACTCTGTCTTTTTAAGCTCGGTGGGAAAGACTCTAATGAAGTTTGAGGAAGTCTATATAGACGGATTTGGAATGTTTAACGATTATCATATAAAGGATTTAAACCCGAGCCTTACAATATTTATCGGGCCAAACGAGGCTGGAAAATCAACTATTTTATCATTTCAAAAACGAATCCTCTTTGGTTTTCCAAAAAAGCGTGGTAAACTCAATTTCTATCCACCCCTCTTTGGCGGTAACCACGGTGGCAGACTTATCGTATCAACCGATGAGCATAAAAGATATACAATTGAAAGATACGCCAACAGAGGAGGTGATGTGAATATAATCCTTCCCGATGGTTCAAAAGGTGAACCTTCAGATCTTTCCAGCCTCCTTGGACTTGTAAACAAAGACATTTTTGAAAATATCTATGCCTTTGGCCTTACGGAACTCCAGGATTTTGAAACACTGAACAGTGAGGATATCAAGGAGAAAATATACAGTGCAGGTGCCGGAATTGGTGCTGTATCTCTTCCAAAAATGCAGAAAAATCTGGAGACAGAAGCAGGTAACATCTTTAAGGAACGCGGAAGTAAACCTGAAATCAATGCCCTTTTCACCGAAATCAGAAATATGGATTCAAAGCTCAGTGATATGAAAAAAGATGCCCAAAATTTTGATGTTTTACATAAAGAACTTGAAGAAATAACCGAAAAGATTCAAACCATAGAATGCGAGCGAATTCTGACAAGAACCGATTCAAACCACACAGAAAACCTAATCACAGCCTGGGATGACTGGAGAAAGATTAAGAAAGCCAAAGAGGCTCTTGAAAAAATACCAAAAATTGAAAGCTTTCCCAAAAACGGTGTGGGACTTTTGGAAAAAAATGTAGAAAAGATCGATGAATTAGGGGAGCTTATTTCCGAAAAAAATGATGAACTTGAAAGGATCCTGATGAAAAAATCGCAGATAAAGATAGATGAAAAGTTGCTTTTTAAAAGAGAGGAAATCATCGATCTTCAAAAAGGGGAGGAACATTATAAATCGGCTATTGGAGATTTACCTGGGTTAGAAGAAAAAATAAAAAGAGATGAGGATGGATTAAAAGAATCCCTGCGCGAGATAGGGGCCAACTGGGATGAAGAGAAACTTTCAGGCTTTGATATTTCGATACCCGCAAAAGAGATTGTAAGAAAACAGCATCGGGAGATTGAAGATACCCAAAAAGCCCTTTACGATACAAAAACTGAAGAAAAAGCAATTAGAAAGGAATATGATCGGGTTACAGGCGAAATTGAAAGAATAGGTGCAGATATTGAAAAATGGGCATCTTCTGAACTTAGCGAAGGTGAGCTAAATCAAAAGAGGGAATGTTTAAAAAAACTCAGAGCAAGGTATCCCGATTTAAAAGAGCTGCAAACAGAAAAAGAAAGAATTGTTAAAGGAATTGAAAAGCTTAAAGGGGAAATAAAAGAGGTTAAAGGAAAGAGAGGGGATAACAATTCTCCCTCGATCAATGAAAAATGTCAAATTCAGCAAAAAAATGCCCTATCCAAACTCAGAGGACGTTATCCGCTGCTAAAAGAATTAGAAGTGAAAAGAGGTGGCATTGAAAAGGAAATTGATGGTATAAAAAAAGGACTGGGGGGCATAGAAAGAAAAATAAAGAAGTTGGATATATCAAAATCAGACGAAAAGGATCTGACTCAAAAGAAGGAAAGCTTACAAAAACTCAGAACTAAGACCGTTCAGTTGGAAAAGCTTAAAATGGAAATTTCCAACCTTGAAGAAAAAGAGGATCTTTTCACGATATTGGGATCCAAAGAAACACCCACTTCCCAAAAAATTCCACCCTGGGCGTTGATTTTATTGATTATATCGGGTGCTTTTGGGGCAGGATTTTTAATTTTATCGATTTTAAAAGAAGATTCATTTGCAAGTATTGGTATATCGACACTTTTAGTCACATCTTTGATCATTTATACTATTCTGAGAAAAAGAGAAACGCAAAATGAAACTAAAGATAAAGGATCCCTCGAATTAACCAAAAAAGCTGATGTGCTATCAGAAAAGAAGGCTGAGTTTAAACTAAAACTAGATGAGACAATCAATGAAATAACGCACCATACAAAAATTTTAGGGTTTAATGAAATCCCAGAGCCGGCACTTATCGAAGATAAATACTCAAAAATCCAGGGGGCTTTTACCAACTTAAAATATGCTGAAGAACTAAAGGAACCGCAAGAAAGCTTATCTAAAGATCTTACCGAACTAAATAAAGAATCGAAGCTGGTTGAAAATGATCTGAAATTGTTAAGAGATGGAATGCTATCAAACGCCAGAATTTTAGGATTTGGGGGGATTCCGTGGCCCGAACTTATTGAAGAAAAAGATAAAGAACTACAGGCTGCCTTTATCAACCTGAAAAAGACTGAAGAATTGACACAAAATGAAAAGACAATCAGTATGGAATTGGATCTGGTTGAAAAGGACCTGAAATTGTTAAGAGATGAAATGCTATCAAACGCCAGAATTTTAGGGTTTGATGAGATTTTTGACCCAAAACTTATTGAAGATAAAGATTCAGAGTTACAGGCCGCCTTTACAAACCTTCAAAAAACTAAGGAACTGA